>JAAYOA010000008.1 GCA_012520525.1 Clostridiaceae bacterium
ATACCGCGGAGTGGAGCAGCTGGTAGCTTGTCGGGCTCATAACCCGAAGGTCGGAGGTTCGAATCCTCCCTCCGCAACCAACTTAGACGATCTTGTTGATACAATTCAGCAAGATCGTTTTTTTGTCTGAAAATATGCATGAAAAAAGGGGTTTAAGTCCTTACTGATATTTACCATTTAGCGGCGAAGTGAAAGGTGAGTGTGCCATCAGCTGAAAGAGGGCTTTTAAATTGGCTGTGGCGATTGCCTGAAAAGCAGTACGTTCACTTTGCATTATCATATTCAGGGCAGATTCTACTTGTGACCTGAATAATTCCTTGAGGCTTTTACCATTGGCAAGTGCTTCTGCAACGATTGTAGTAAAATTGTCTATAAAGAGGTGCTCCTTAATCTTGTTTTGCTACAACATTTATTTTACAAGATTGGGCCCTCTTTTTCTTTTGCTCCTCTTGAGGGGGGCTACACAATTTAATTTACACTGTGCTTAAGAAAACCCTATATTTAAATCTTTATGAACCTTTTATGAATTTTTATAAAAACTTTACAGAAAATCGTATTTTAGTTGACATTTGTTAAAATACCATACATAATGTCATACATCAGACGCATGATGATCTAGTCAATTTCATTGACTGGATACAAGAGTTCTAGAAGGAGGTAGGTGTGAAATCTAAAAAGATTACGAAGGCGGTAACTTTATTTTTGATGGCAGTCTTAGCAATATCTTTGATCTATGTTTTCTTTACTCAACGTGAGATAGATGACGGGACCATATATATTCGCTTGGGTCATGATCAGCCTGTCAATAATGAAAGACATATCGCTTTAGTAAAATTTGAGGAACTCGTGGAAGAAAGGTCAGATGGAAAAATTCAAGTCGAAATATATCCAAATGGTCTTTTAGGAACAGCAGCTGTTTTACTGGAAAGTGTCTCCTTTAATGACATGGAGATGGTTTCTACCAGTTCAACCAGTCAGTTTGGATCTTTAATTTCTGTATTTGAACTGCCCTATCTATTTGATACATATCAAGATGCCTGGTCAGTTTTAGATGGAGAAATCGGTAGGGAAGTAGCCGACTATTATCTCAAGGATAATCTAAAGCTAATAGCCTATTATGAAAATGGATTTAGACAGATAACATCCAACCGAGTCATACACAGTCCGGATGATTTGAATGGATTAAAAATCAGGACACCAGAATTTCCTATATCCATAAGGACATTCAATGCCCTAGGAGCAAACCCGACACCAATGGGCTTTTCAGAGCTTTATACTGCCCTGCAACAGGGGACAGTTGACGCCCAGGAAAACCCTGTAGCCAATGCCTATACCAATAAGTTTCAAGAGGTACAAAGATATATGATTATGTCCAATCATCAGTATATGCCCCAGCATTTACATATTTCAAATGAATTCTTTGAGGGTCTTGACCCAGAATATCAAAAGATTATATTGGATGCGGCCCAAGAAGGAGCTGACTATCATAGGCAGCTTTTGAGGGAAAATGAGGCCAGGATGATAGCAGAGCTTGAAGAGGATGGCATGGAAATTATAGAAGTTGATATGGAGCAATTTAGTGCCCTAGTTGACCCGGTTTATGAATGGTTTGCAGGCCTACATGGAGAAGAAATTATTGAAAGAATTAGGCAAGCAAATAAGCCATAGAAAGGAAAATTAAGATGTTAAAATGGCTAGACGACCATATTGAAGAAGTTATTCTAACTATTTTAATGGCTTTGACTTCAATAATTGTATTCCTCCAGGTAATTATGAGGTTTGTTTTCCGCAATTCTCTGACTTGGTCAGAGGAGTTGGCCAGATACCTATTTATTTGGTTGATATTTATTGGAGTCAGCTACGGAATAAAGAAGGAAATTCACCTACAAGTAGATGCCCTTGACGCACTTTTTGATAGAAAGGGCCAGCTGATACTTGATATAATAGTGAATTTTTTCGTATTAATTTTCTTGGTTCTTATGACTACTCATGGATCAGACATAGTTATGAGGGCTACCAGGATATCAGGGGCAATAGAAGTCAGCATGAAGGTTGTTTACCTTGCTCCTGTGGTGGGCTTTGCCTTGTCTATTATCAGGCTTATACAAAACACTATAGGCAAGATTAGGCAGATTAAGTCCCTAGATAAAGTAGAGGAGGCGAGCAAATGACAACTTTCTTATTATTTGGCACCTTCGTCCTATTGATGTTATTAAAGATTCCACTTGCCTTTGCAATGGGACTGGCATGTATAGTAGTCGCCTTGTTCTCACCGAGCTTGTCGCTTACCTTTATAGCCCAAAGTCTGGTGACCTCAACTGACTCATTCGCTTTGATGGCCATACCATTTTTTGTACTGGCTGGAGAGCTTATGGGCAAGGGGGGCATATCTAAGAGACTATTTAATTTTATAAATGTATTTGTTGGAAGGATGTATGGAGGAACTGCCATAACTGCAGTTATAACTTGTATGTTCTTTGCGGCCATATCAGGATCTGGTCCAGCAACTGTTGCGGCAGTTGGTGGAATGATGATTCCTATGATGTTAGAGGAAGGTTATGATAAGAGGTTTGTAACAGCCTTGATAGCAACTGCTGGAGCCTTAGGCATAATAATACCTCCGTCCATACCCCTGGTTTTATTTGGAGTAGGATCATCTACTTCCATAGGAGACCTTTTTAAGGGAGGACTTTTACCAGGCATATTCATAGGTATATGCCTAGCCCTATATACATATTTTTATTCCAAGAAACACAACTACAAGGGTAATCCAGAGCCTTTTTCCTTCAAGAGACTGGGTACTAGTTTCAAGGATGCTATATGGGCCTTACTTGTTCCTGTGATTATCCTTGGAGGAATTTATGGTGGGATATTTACTCCGACCGAGGCAGCAGTAGTAGCCGTATTTTATTCCCTATTTGTATCCCTATTTATTTACAAGGGAGTAAAGATAAAAGATCTGATTCCCATACTTAAGGATGCAGCGGCATCGTCAGCCACCATCCTTATTGTAATAGGTACTGCTACTGCTTTCGGAACAATAATGTCCATTGAAAGAATTCCAGAGATAATCGCTAATTCAATGCTAGCACTTTCATCTAGTCCTTTGGTAATAATGTTTATCATAGTAGTTGTTTTACTAATTGTTGGAATGTTCATGGATACTTCCGCAGCGGTTGTAATATTCACTCCTATACTATTTCCAATTGCGCAGCAGATTGGAATAGATCCAATTCACTTCGGCGTCTTAATGATATCTACGCTAGCAATTGGCTTTATTACGCCGCCGGTTGGGGTTAACCTCTTTGTTTCAATGAGTATATCCAAGACCACCATGGTGGAGATAGTATCCTATGTAATACCCTTTCTCTTGGTTTGTCTTGCGGCTTTATTGATACTGATGGCTTTCCCACAAATCACACTATTACTACTTTAATAATATTTTGAGGAGATTGACAAATAAAGAACTAAAAAACATCGCTACAGATTTAAGAAAAAATGTCATATCCATGGTACACAAGGCCCAGGCGGATCCTTGTCAGTAGGTGAATTTGTTACAGCCTGCTATTGCAGGAAAGATAATCATAGGAACTGAAGTAATCAATTTGAAAATCAAGAACATTTAACAAAATTTAATATCGAGAAGATTAAAGACGATGGAATTAAAATCTGTCGTCTTTATTATGTTCTGGAAGGAGACCAGCTATTAAATGTCAAGAGTTAAAGCTCAAGAAATAAGTAGCTAGGTTGACCGCCTGAAAAAGGCAAAAATCGTATTTTGACAACAGAATATTAAACGAAAAGAGCATGCGAAATAGACTCATAAGGAAGTGGGTCAAAAAAGAATAATTTAGAAAGTCGATTATTCTATGGGTAGTGTCAAATATTTTGTGTAAACTCCAATCTTATAAGCCACGGTTCTAGTTAATTAAGAGACAAGATCTAAAGATTCATCATCTCCCGTGAGAGATGAATCTTTTTTTTCGAGATCCCGATCTCTGGTTGCTGTTTCGTACTCGTAAACTTCTTCAAAAAGTATAGCTATCTGAAATTGGGCAAACTTGAAGCCTGTGTGGATTCGCTCTCCGAATCTTGCGTTGTATTCGCTTGCGTAACAGTAAGCTGCTTTCTCCAAGGCAACATCGCTAGGGAATTGTTCTTTGACCTTAGTTCTGCGCTTTAACTGCTTGTTAAAGTTCTCGGATATTTGTTGGTGTAGATACTAGGGCGGATGGATACCGGGAAGTCCAGGAAGGTGAAGATGTTATCTTTTGTTTGATAGCTAGATATAACTCTAGGGTATTTTCCTTCCCAGTTTGTGACAAATTCTGACGTCTTGTCTCTGCTTCCTCTCTGTCTTTTGTTTCTTTTGAGGGGGTTACACAATTATTTGACGTTATCGTATTTGACTCTTCCAAATTTGTAAGTTATGTTTATTAGTTTATAAATATAGTATTAATTAGTAGTAAAGTATGTTTAAATAGGTAACAAGCCATTTTAGATAACGTCCATATAATTGTTTAAAAGTAGAAATGCAGGTCACCAACAACCCTCTACAGTACAATGTTTTTCCACAAAAACGAACTGGAGGAGCGAGGAAACGTGGGTAAATTTCTTTAACTATCTCAAGACCCGAGAACTGAGTTCAGTAGAGCTTGTCATCTCAGATGCTCATGCGGGACTGGTGAATACGATTAAGCAATGTTTCACGGGGGCATCCTGGCAACGCTGTCAGGTGCACCTCATGAGGAACATCCTGAGCCAGGTTCCAAAGAAAGGCAGCCAAGGCTTTTGGGAGCAGGTGAAAGTCTTGTTCCGTCTTAACAATGTCGAAGAAACCAGGGTAGAAAAGAAGATTCTCATGGATCGATTTGCAGAAGACAAAAGGTATGCGAAAGCCTGTGAGATCCTGGACGAAGGCTTCGAGGATGCCTTCCAATATGCAGTTGTCGGCAAAGACCAGTCTCGTATCCGAAGTACGAACCTTATGAAGAGACTAAACCAGGAGTTGAGACGTCGGGAGAAAGGGATCCGGATATTCCACAACATTGACTCAGCGACTAGGCTGCTGGGGGCAGTCCTAATGGACATCCATGAGGCTTGGATATCATCCCCAAGGGCTTACATAAAGAACTAACGGAGTGTTAACATTGTACTAGGAAATTTTACACAAGACTCTGGACTTGACTCATTTTTATAGTATTTTTCTGGGAATATTTGAGGGAGCGTATGAATATTCAAAATCATTCAAAAGTTAGATCAAGCAAGAAGAGAACAACCTTTAGATCAGCCCATCGAATCATGGCGTGGCTGTTATCCCTTTTAATTATTTTTGGGGCTATGCCACTTGCAACAGTCCACGCAAATCCACCACCAGAAAACGTTGTGGATGATGGGGACGGATCGGATCCCGGCCCTTCGACGCGAGTCGGCAACGGCTCTGGTGGACCGCAACCCCAAAGCGTGGGCCCATTTAAGAATGTCACCCATACATTAACCCTTAATCCAGGACACGACCAATACTGTAAGCGTGACATGACAGGTGAAATTGAATTCACTTGGCCGGAGAAAAGCACGTATGTTGATTTGGTTTTAATTCAAGATACCAGCGGTTCTTTTGAAGATACAATCGGAAATGTTAAAGAAGCTTTGAATGATATTATTGACGGACTCAATATGGATACTGACATCGATGGTGTCTCGCCTCGAGACCGTGTGATGTTGGTTCGGTTTCAAGGCAGTGAAGGTGCTGTTCAAGGTAATTCCAGTTATGATGGCAATGCTAGTATCTCTAACCAAAATGATTATTATCTTGTCGAATCCAGTTCATTATTTACAGATAAAACAGCAGCCAAAGGAGCCATTGCTAATATCACCGATATCAATGGTGGTACTCCAACAGTTGACGGTATGGCAGAAGCCCAAACGGCATATGAAGACGAAGTTAGCGGAAATCAGGAATATAACAAAAGCGAATATCAAGTTAGCGGTGAAACGCGCCGCCGGAAAACTGTCTATATGTTGGTTACGGACGGAATGGCAAATAGTGCAACATATAATAATTTAATGTATGCAAAGCCTGATGCCTCCCCCTATTCTGGAACATACGGAAATTTTACCGGAGGCAGTTTTTCTAAAACAAATAGCTATGCCTATATGGATAACGCCAAACTTGAACCTTACATGGAGTATGTATGGGACAATATTGTACCTGAAGCAGATCGAGATAATCGTTTCTCGGTATTTACTTATCAAAATGAGAGATATAAAATGCAAAATCCTCGTCAGGCGGGGATGCCCGGGATGCCGCCTGGAACCGGAGGAAGCGTTACTGGTATATATGAACAGGTAGGTGTGCAAGCTAATGGTAATCCTAGTTGGTCAGTCAGAGCTTTGCGTCCCTACGTTGAAGAAGACTATAAATTACAACTTGCGAATTTGCAAGGGTATGCAACTGCTTTAAAATCCAATGGTGGACTGACGGAGACCGGAGGAGTAGGCGGTTCTGCACAGCTGATCACTGCTTTCTGGGAAGACCGACATATGTTTAATAAGTTGACGTCATACGGTCCTATGTATGAGGATGCAGCTTATGGGGAGACGATCCGCCCTTATGTCATGGCACAGTTAGAATCTATGGCATCTTCACCTGACTTATATATCAATGAAACGGAGAATATCGATACATTTACCTCGCGACTCATCGAAACATTCCGCTCCGTTTCTTCTACAATCGTTGATAAAGCAAGGATTGACCTGAGTCAAGGCTATTTTCCTACAGACTTTAAATTATATAAAGAAGATGAATACGGGAACTGGGAATCCATAGACTCTCCCCCGGAGTCCGAGATGAACACCTCATATTTCTTTGCGAATATGAAAGGCATGGAGCCGGGAACTTATAAGATTGTTTATAATGTATCAGAATCAGTCTGGAAAAATACTGACGCACAACCCGCTATTTTATCCTTTGATTTTGAAGGAGAAACATATACGTTTCCACATTCGAATGATACCCTGATCCCGGCAAATCCGAGGACGGATTGTGAAATTTCGGTTGTAAAGACCGTTAATACTCCCTCAAGTTTGGAACCGTCTGAGAGGAAGGATCTGATCAAACAATCCGAATCATTTACCTTTATCAATACATATAAAATGACCAGCGCTTTGCGCGATCCTGAGTATAGCAGTGAAGGGGTCAAGCTGATACTGGAAGATCCTTTAGCAGATTATGTATGGTTTGAAAGTGCCGAAGTCGTTAATCTTACAACGGGAGTGACGGTTTTTGATGGAATTAATGGCACTACATTTAAGTATGACGCATCGAATCATACAGTTGTTGCCGATATTCCAAGAAATCCGGATAACGATGGAAATCCCTTTGGAGGGTATGTCGGCCAAGCTTTAGAATTACGAATAAAAGGCAAATTAGATCCAGATAAGATAGATGAAGCGACCATCAGGCGTCTCCGTCAAATCGATGCTGACAATATACCGACGGGGGTAAAGAACCAAAGTTTAATTAAACTAGGTGTTCCGGGCGCTGAACGTACCATAAAATCAAACAAAGTTCGTGTAATTCCACCCATAACGAAAGCGCCGGTAATTAAGAAGCGTGTGGCGGATTTAAATAGCCCATTAAATAGCACGTTTACTGAACTATATTTGTCTGAGAAAAATGAGGTTTTCAGATACCACATTGAAGTGGAATTTCCGGATGATATATTTACCTATGAAAGTTTTGAAATTAAAGATGTCTTAAAACCTGAACTTGAACCGGTGACGGTGGAAGGAGATCCGACAACCGTCGATGCCGTATTTTATTTGAAAGAAAATGGTGATAATTCATCTTATACCGCTGTCGAAGATCAAGAGGCAAGGGATCTGTTTGCTCCTTTTGTCTATCAAGCAGCTACCAATACTGTTTCCACAAAGGTGACGAAACAATTTTATGAGAACACCTTTTTGGAAGGCCATACATTGATGATTGTATTTGGCGCTAGAGTCAAAGATGGGACGGATCTTTCGGAGTATTATTCCAATGTCGAAAAGCACTTTGAAATTCCGAATACGGCGGAATTAACTTACAACAGTACTCGAAAAGTGTCCAATGACGTGTACGTATATCCTCCCCTTTCAGAATTTACTTTACATAAGAAAATTGGGCAAATCGTGGACGGTGAACCGGTTGCCACCGATACCCCCCTTGAAGGCGCTGTATTTACGCTTACCGATGTGACTGAAAACAATCCGGAAGTGCCGCGAAGCGTCACCAGTGATGAGTTTGGTGAAGTTAATTTCGCTGATCTGATTCCTGGTCATACATATGAAATAGAGGAAACCACAATCCCAGCCGGCTTTAAGAGCCGTTCCGACAAGATTACACTGGTTGTCGATGTTGATGGAAAAGTTACCGCCGATGGTATGGAAACGAATCAACAAGATGTTCTGAACATGCCCTCGGATGTTCCGGACATTAAGAAATTTATTTTTGATCAAAGATATGTGGAGGGAGAAGAAGAGGGTAAAATTGCAGGTGATCCTAAGCATACGACACAAGAAGATCCATATCTTGCTGCAAGTTTGAAGGAGCCGATCGAATATAAATTAGAAGTTACCTTTCCGGAAGATGTCAGCGGCATTAACCGTGTTGACATCACAGATGTTTATCCTGAAGGCTACTTATTAACCTCCCTCGATGATCTGAAATATCGTGTCATCGGTGAGCCAGCCATCGTTGTCGATCAGACAAAGGTCATTTTTGATCGGCCAACGGAGACGCTTTACACGACGAATAAAGCGTTTATCGAAGAGATGGCAGGCAGGACTTTGGTCATTGAATTTAAAATGAAGGCCAATTTATCCATGGCCGAGTATTATGCAACCTATCCCAATGGCGTTGCGAAAAATACAGCATATGTCTTCATTAATGGCAATAAGAGTGAGGAAACAAAGAAGGACAGTAACCCGGTGCACTCAAAAGTTGTCCGGGGTAATATTGAGTTGCTTAAAACCTTAGGTGAGGATGAGAACGGGGATATCCTCTTGAATCCTTCCCAAGAAGCAATCTTCCAGTTGTGGAAAGTCGTTGGCGAAATTGATGACGACACAAATAATGAAGCAAATAATCCTGCTCTCAAAGACATCGTCATCAAAGATAGTATCCTTGTAAATACAGCGAGCGAAAGTAAAGTTAAAGCTGAAGACTTGGATAAAGGCAAATATTATTTAATCGAAAAAGTGGCACCTGGAGGGTATGCCCCATACCCACATGCCATTACCTTTGAAATCAATGATAATGGTGAAACGGTTAATATTAAGGATGTAGCAAACAATTCAATTGAAAAAATTGTTAATACGCAACTTGAAGAACCTACTCTGCTGAAACGTGTCGGCCCCGTTCCGGAAGGAGAAGATATTCAGACCCATACTGGTAATCAGAATCTTTCGATCAATGACTATTATTTAAGTGAACCAGGGGAGACCTTCCGGTACAGTATTACTAGCTTAATTCCCCTCGGTCAGACGGGTACCTATATTATTAAGGACGACTTGATCGATGCAGACGCCTTTACGATCAAAGCGGCAAGAGTATATATCGGCACGAAAAATGCCGAAAGTGGCGAGTATGAATTTACACTCAATCAAGCCCTAACGGATGCATTGAGATTTACGGTTCCCACGAATGTCATCACCCTCGATATGACGGACCATTTGGCGGACTTAGAGTTGCCCCAAGCTGTTCGCATTAATTTAGATATTAAGCTTACGGAAGACTATGCAACATACAGCAAGTATTTTGCAGAGGGGACTCGTAAGTTGCCTAATAAAGCTGTCCTAACGTACGTGGGAGGCAAAAAAGAAGACGAAGCCAATGTCATCCCACAAATACTGCGTGATATAAAATTTAAAAAAGTGGATGGCGCTAGTGAACCCTTGCAACAATCAGCAAGATTCGCTCTTTACGATTATCCCTATGTAGAAGATACTTCAGTTCCGATTCAAGAGACTGGATCAAGTGTTTTGCCGGACAGCTTAGGTGAGTTTAGTTTTAGTAATCTCAAACCTGGCAAATATATTCTGCGTGAATTGTCTGTTCCGTCACCGTATATTTTAAGAGGATTGTGCATGATTACGGTGCCGGACAATCCTGAAGAGAAGGTTACCATTATGCCAGAGGGCCAGGTGGTCGCCAATGAAATTCCAGAAACGGGATTTGAGCTTTATAACAATGAATTGATAAGTGTTAGCGGAACCAAGACCTGGTTAGATAATGATGATAAGTTAAAGACGAGACCCCAAGTTATTAGTGTTACTTTACATCGATCCTATGAAAAAAATGGTGTCGAGATTACAGACGATGACTTCTCGGAGACGGTCGAGGCCACTTCAGAGACAAACTATAAATATCAGTTTGACGATTTGGTAAAATATCGCGAAAAGAATGTGCCCTATAAATATTACGTCACTGAAGAGATTGTCCCGAATTATGATGGCACTCTCGATCCGTCCAATCCGATGAATTTGACGAACGAATTAAAGACTACGCGGGTTCAATTAATCAAAAGAAATGGTACGACGAATGCAATCATTCCCGGAATTAGCTTTGAATTGTACCGCAGGGTATCTTATAATAACTTGTTATTAGTCGATACACAAACTTCAAACGCTCAAGGTCTCTTGGCATTTGATCATCTTGCACCGGGCATCTATGAAGTTCATGAGGTGTGGAACGAAAACAGCAGTCCTTATATTCAAAAAGCTGTGCCCTTGGTCATTCGCGTTGGCGACGATTTGAATGTGACGATTGATCTTGACCTTGAAACTGAAAATATTGGAGGGGTCAACACGATTGTTGCACCAAACTACCAGCAATCCGAACCCGAAAAGAAAATTTTAGAAAACAAAAAAGAAGTTAATTCAAATAAACTGGCTTCTCTTTCTAATTGGAATACCTATCGAGTCAAGTATCTCGTCAAAGGTTCTGTGGATATTTCAAAAATTCAACTCTTTGATGAAGTGCCTGGTGGCATGAACGTTGATCTCGATAGCATTGCAGTTAAAGTGGAAGATAACAATGTGGTGACGGATATCAGCGATGGCGCAATTATCGAGACGGAGCTCCGTTCAAGTGAGGAATTGCTCGGATACAATATATCCGCTACCTTAACACCCGCTACGCTTCAGAATACGACCACAAATTATAAACTGCCCCAAGATTTTGAAAATAAAACGATTATTTTAGAATTCCGGGCATATATGGCACTAAATGTGGAGACCTTCTTAGAACATTATCCTTCAAAGATCGTCGAGAACCAGGCATCTGTCCACCTCAATGACCAACAGAAGTATGATAAGAAAACGAATAAAGTACGGACAGAATATCAATTTATTGATGTGCACTTGACCAAATTGTTGGAGGGTGAAACAGATCTCAATAAACTGAAAGACTTCAAATTCCGTTTGGAAGACCTTGAACATGCCGAGGAAGATGACGAGATTGTCACCACTCATACAAATGGCGTCATTACCTTTTCGAATTTAGATGCCGGGTCGTATCGCATCGTAGAAGTCAAGGCACCGGAGGGCTTCCTTGCCCTACCCGAACCGATCGAATTTGAAGTGGTTGTGGGCGAAAACGGCACACTCCGTGTTCGCAAGGGCGGAGAGACGGGTGTGCTGCTCGAAGATAATCATCTCGGCGAGTATACCGATCCGTTGCCTGAGGCTCCAACGTTGAGTAAATTTGTGGTCCAAGAAGGCGGAGCATTAACGGATGAGCCGGAGACAGACAACAAGTTCTATCAGATGCCGGCACGCAATAGCAAATTTGATTACATTATTCAGAGTGATATACCGTCAAATATCACCGCCTATAACAGCTTGGAAATCACGGACTTCTACCATCCGATTCTTGATGTTGAGGCGCCTAGTCTTAAACTTGGTGAAAATCTACTGACCGATGAATATATTACGCAAGAGGATTTGGATCTCACCGTTGAGCATGTCCAATTCCAAGATAATACGGGTAGAAATGCTTGGAAGACGGTGGTCAAGACCCAAGATGCCGCCACGATTCAGAAGTTAGCGGGTAAGCGTCTGGAGATTAGAGCAACTGCAAAGATTGCTGACGATATTTTAGCTGGTTACGATGATCTATCCTCGTTTATGAATCCGACGACTTTCAGTCTTGAGAATACGGCGACGTTATATGTGAATAATAAGAAACGTGAAGAGGACAAAGCCAACGTTTCACCGCCGAAGCAATTTGATTTTGTCTTTAGAAAAGTCGCTGACTTTAAACGTGCAGACGATACATATCAGCCCCTGGCTGATGCCGAATTTGAGTTGGCAAAACATCCTGAAGGACCAGAGATTCCCCATACCTTAGCAGGTACGCGTTTTAAGAGTGACGCGAACGGCATGGTTCGGATTCCTAAGGTATTGCTTGCAGGCAAATATATCCTCAATGAAGTTGTCATGCCTGAATTTTATGTCGATGGAAGCGGTGATGAACACCGTGTCAAGTATGTGAAACAGTTCGATTATCTCATCTTGGAAGTCGGCATTGAACAGAATGGTCAATTTGGACAACGCCTTGTAGGCATCGATGCTGCAGGTCAAGAAACTGTTATCTTTGAGCCTGATTTCACAGCTGGTTCCATCGCTTCGACGGAAACCCAGCCTGTAGAGGTACAAAACCGCACCATGATTGTTGTGCCCTTTGATAAAATTTGGGATGACAATGACGATCTCTACGATGTCAGACCGGAAACAATCACGGTGTCGTTGCAGCGGGCCATCATCAAAGGCGAGCCTGATATTCTGAGTGAGGACGGCACATTGACGCCGACTGGAGATGACGCAGCAGATGTAGCAGACGAAGCATTTAATAGTGATCCCAACAACACGGTTGAGATCAATATCAGTGAATTGCCGACCGTCTTTGAAGCTTATCGCTACAACAGTGACGGCGAAATATACCGTTATTACGTGAAGGAAGAGGTACCAGGCGGATACGGCGCTGTCTATCGAGATGTGGATACCATTACAGATCCGAATTTGGAGGCCTGGAAAGAATACTATTCTGTCAAGAAAACAGAAATTACAAACAAATTGAATACACCTGAAAACTTTGTGTTGAAGAAAGTGGACGACTCCACTCCTGCCAAAACCCTTCAGGGCGCTCAATTTAATATTTCCTATGTAAATGGCAGAGGCCAGACCATTGTCATGACAAAGACATCGAATGACGAAGGTGAGATCAGTCTAGCTGATCTGGCTCCTGGATTTGTCTATATGCTGACAGAAATTAAGGCGCCTAGCGGTCATATTTTAGATGATCAGATATACACCATTGTTATTGATGAAAGCGGTGAGCCCAGAGTTTACACTACGTATGATGCGGAAAATTCTGCGAATAATGTGCTTGCTGAGAATTTCGTCAAAACCGATCCAGTCGATGCAACCGATACGGAACCGGCTGTACCTGCGACTTATACTCTGACCATAGAGAACAAGTCACCGGATGTTCCCACACCGGAAAAGAAAGTCAACGGTGTTGACAGCTATCAAATGATTAAACTGGATGAAGTCTTCACATATACAGTCGATGTCGATGTTGCTGAAGTTGATGGCATGACCTCCTTCGTTTTGGCGGATACTGTTCATGATCTGCTAGTCATCCATGATTTTGACAAGGCCACGATCAAAGCTGGAAATGTTGATCTGAAGACCTATGGTTCTTTGACTCAGTTGGCGGATCAGAAGACGATTACTTTTGAAATGAGTGATAACTTTACTCTGCTCGCCAACAAGAAAGTTACTTTAACCTTTATGGCAAAAGTAGCTGACGGCGTTACGGTAGATCAGCTTGCCACATTTGTAACTGAAAATCCGAGGGGTATACCTAATACAGCGGAACTCAAGGTTAACGACAAACCCAACAATTCGAATACCGTATACATTGTTCCAGATGAGCCTGGCTCTACGCCAGAACCTGAAAAGACCGTCAATGGCAGTGTTCATTATGATATGGAAACAATGCAAGAAACGTTCCATTATCAAATTACTGTTCCCGTCAGCGACAATGTGCTGGGATATACGTCATTTGTCATTGATGATACGCTTTGCAAACTGTTGCAGGTTGAAGGAGGGATTCGCGTTCGCCTTGTCACGTATGCCGGCGATGTCGAAGCAACCTCGGAGACCTTGTTTGAAGGTGTGGACAACGATTACATATTAACGAATACATCCAATACATCCCCCGAGGCAACGGAAGATGGAACGATTAAAGTGACATTTAACGATCACTTTGATTATTCAAGATTGCGTAATAAGACGATTGTCATGGAATACGATGCCCGTCTTAAAACCGGTGTAACAGCCGAACAATTGAATGCTTATACATCGATGCAATTGCCCAATAAGGTTCAATTGGTCTTTAATGGTACCTCCGGTACAGAGAAAGAAGTCACTGTTACACCGCCGCGTGATCCAAATATTGAGAAGAAAGTAAATGGTCATAAATCAGTAGAACTGACTGGTGCGCAACTTGCCGCTCCGCTCACTTATACTGTGACGACAACGGTACCCTACAATGTCAAAGGGTATACGAAATTTGTCGTCAGTGACCAATTGCCCGATGTCCTTAACTATATTTCTTCTTCTGTTACTGTAGGCGGCAATGAGGAGAATACTGCGAACATCATTGTTGCCGAGAATGCCGGCCTAGTGACAGCCACGATTGAAGGTAACGACAATATTAAATCCTATGCTGGCAAAACAATTGTGTTGACGATTGTCACACAGCTGGATCCGGAAAAAGATCTGAGTCAATATTTGGTGAATGGCGAATTGCCGAACACTGCCGATGTGCAGGTAAATGACAATCCTAAGATTACCGATGAAGCGACCGTTATTCCTGCTAAAGGCAGCGTAAAATTGATCAAAGTGCTCGAGGGAGCCGGGGAAGAGGCACAATGGCCTGCCGGTGAAAAAGCTATTTTCAAACTGGAACAAGAAGTCAATAGCGCTTGGGCTATTGTCGACTCCAATATTGAAGTCGCAGGTTTTGAGGCTGTTACTATCAGTGATCTAGTGCCTGGAACTTATAAACTTACCGAATTAGCAGCTCCTGAAGGATATCTCCTGGCTGAGCCCCAGACATTTACGATCAATGGCGATGAAACCAGTGTCCAGGAATTGACGTTTACCGATCCGAAATTACCAACGCCTCAAAAAGAAGTTGATGAAAATACTTTTGAGACTCAGGATGCTACCCGCACCTTTACGATTACTGTCCCGGTGACATCCGTCAAAGGTATGGAGAGCTTTACCATCGAAGATATGATTAATCCTTACTACAAACTAGTAGGAGAAATTACCACGACGGTGGGAGGCGAAAATGTACCTGAGATTCAGGCTATTTCAAAAGTTCAAGACGGAGATACCCTTGTCACTTTAATCGTCACGGGTGAACATTTGACGACGATCAAAGATAAGACCGTTGAAATTAAATATAGTGTGAGTTTAAAGGATCATTTCAACTTTGAGGAATTGCCCGACGATTATAAATTAAACGGTATTCCGAACCAAGCCAGTCTCATCATTCCGAACAACCCTGTAGTCAGGACCGAAGAGAAACGTGTACGTGTACCAGTTGGTAAAGTCACTCTGACAAAAACTGCAGGCTCTGAGGCTTTGGATGATTTAGTCGCAGTCTTTGAGCTCTATCGGGTCGATGAACAAGGCAATGTATTTATAAAAGAATTCCAAACTGTAAATGGTCAGATTACGGTTCTCAATCTCTTACCGGGTCAATATTTCTTTAAGGAAAAAACGGCTCCAGAAGGTTACGTTTTAGATGATCGCGAGAGACGATTTACAATCAATGCCGATTCTACCGTTACTGCCGGTGAAAACTTCACTGACTTTACTGTTGATAACCAGCCTACACCTGGTCTCGAGAAAAAAGTAAATGACCAAGATCATCTCGATCTAAATGCTATGAATGAACAATTCACCTTTACGGTGACGTTGCCCATTCCAGAGGATGTCAATGGCTATGATTCGGTCATCATAGAAGATCAAATCGATGCCTTGCTGACAGTAAAGAGTAAGAGCATTTCCATAAAGGATAATAGCTACACGTTTATAGAATCAGATGGCACTCTCAGCGAGTTAAACAACCTCGTTAAATATGAGTTTGCCAATGATTTCGACTATACGAAGATAGCCGGTAAAGAGGTTGTGCTGACAATCGAAGCACAAATTGCAGAAGGTAAAACATTAGAGAACATTGCTGAAGCATATTCTGACTATCGAATTCCGAATACGGCAAAATTGACCTTCAATAATGTTCCAAAAGATTCGAATACGGTTACGGTTACACCTCCAGGTGAAGAGCCTACTCCTAAAAAGGATGTCAACGGCAAGGCAGCCCATGATCTAGCCACCTTGGATGAGACATTTACGTACAATGTTCGAGTGGTCGTGCCGACGTTTATCAGAGATATTACGAAGTTTGTCATTACCGATGAACTGCATGAATTGCTGCAAGTATCGACGGATGAATTAAATGCATACAAGGTATCGGTCTACGTCAATGGCTCAACGGACGCGGATGCAACGTTGACGGATCTTGTGACGGTTGAGAATGGACGAAATGTCACCTTAGACATGACGTCAGAGATGGCAAATTACAAAGGAGATAGAATCCACTTAGCGATCGAGGCACAATTGAAGGACGGCATCACTGTGTCCGAACTTG
>JAAYOA010000098.1 GCA_012520525.1 Clostridiaceae bacterium
GCAGAAAGCGATTATTATCTCCGGTCTGTAAGCCTGTCCTGACTGGCAACAGTTCACCCAAGGACCGACCTTCATCAAACACTTCGAACAAACGCGCACTAATCCAGTAAGCGATGGGTACACCGGGAATTTTAGTAAATCTTTCGCTGCTGATACAAGCCTGCCGATTGTCGACCACAGGGAATGCGACAGGTTCTCCTTCTACAATATCCTCCCATTTGACGTGATGATATAAACCTTTAAAGCCTTTTAAGACAGATTTGCGCAGAACGGCAACGGCAGTGCCAAAGGCTATACCTAAGACCATATTGTCTAGATGAAGCAGGCTCGTAATTGTATAATTAACTAGAATGTCACGTCTCATGCCTTCAAAACTCTTGAGAAACATCCAACTCTGCATGGTAACCATACAGTTAAACCCATTGAGCCTGGTCATTTTATTTCCTTTTTCAATAAAAACAGAAAATAAATCACTTTTTGTGAGAGGGTAATTTTCTTTCACGAAGGAAGTTAACCTGGGACTCATGTTCCGACTGCCCATATACGGTGGATTCGTCACCACAACGTCGTATGTCTGAGCCATAATTTGGGCTTGCCTTACCAAAGGTAATATTTCATTTCTTATAACTTGTTGATAAGAATGATGGGGACCGGCAGAGATCTCTTCTAGCCGTATTAAAAGATCACAAAAATCCACCGGTTGGACATCAATAATGCTGCCAAACTCCTGGGCTTCGGACAAATCCTTGGCAATTGACCTCAAGCTCGCCTCAACTGCAACATCTCCTCTAGCTATAAAATTTATCATGTCTTCCGTTAAAGACCTGCTGTCTGTTATTGCAAAAAGATTAGTCTCCAAAGGCGCGTCTAAAATCCGGCGATGATAGCTGCGAGCTTTCATAATGACGGCAAAGTTGGCCAGCTGAGCCGCACGTTGATCTATGTCCAGTCCATACAGATTGTGACGGATAATACTTTTCGCTGCATGGCTCTTGGTGTAACCACAGCTAAGATAAATTTGCATCATGATCTCAAAGGCATAGACTAGAATGTGACCGCTACCCATACTGGGGTCAATCACCTTTATATCTTCTGGCTGCAGGCAACTGTGAGATGCCAATATTTCATTTAATGCATCAGCTGTATCTCCCGTTTGGTTCGGTATGTCTACAAAATATGACCATGCTGTTTGCAAGTTAGATTCAGGATGACCTTCCACCCACAGACGACCTAAGGAATTTTCCACCATATATCGTACAATCCAGGCCGGCGTAAATAGTTGAGTAGCGGCAGGAATTTTGTCCTTAGTGATTTTTATATTCTTTTTTAAATCAGAGAAAACTTGATCCTTAACTTCGGAATTATAAAATTGATAAAACCAGCCGATGATCTCTACCTGTCCACCCTTAGTCACATCAAAGTCTTCCTCGGCGATGTCCCGGATCAAGCGCTGAACCACGCCGTCCCTATCAGTATAAGAAAAAGGTAATAGTAATTCGCTATAGTCAGCCGTCTTTTCAAAAAGAAATGGCATTGCTTCATGGAGAACGTTGCACTGTTTCACTAATAAAAGACGAAATATCTTATCGAGTTCATTTTGTTCTTTTAAATTTTGTATTTGCTTTTTCTCTGTTTGAGAAATGGGTAGATCAGCAGCGAAGGGATCGGTCACTATGTCTGGTTCAATTTTGGCTGGATCAATTGATGAAAGTACCCTGACTCTGCCGGGCAGATAGTCATTAACCTCCATAAAGCGAAGGGCAATCAGACGATTGAACCACGTAAATGCAATTTCCTCCACCACGGTATTAAAGGCGGTCTCGTGATCTTTGCCTTTCTTGATGGCTTTCACCAAAGCCTGTCGCTGTTGGATTTTTTCACCCTCGACGACAATATAGTCAGTGCCACCGATGTCAAATAGATGTAAGTCTGAAGTGGACTGGGGTAAAGGATCGAGAATGCCCGCAGCAGTGATGCCTAAGAGGCTTGCCCGTTCCATGACATCAGCAATTATTTTTCTTCTCGCCCAAATTGCAAATGTTTCAATCGCTATTTTATCCATAGTAACAATTTCCTAATTTGATTTACTTTCTATATTTTAGCTAGCATCTAAATTTTAGCTAGCGTCAAATTGACAATCAAATTTTTAATCTAAGGGGTCAAATGCTCGCGAGAACTTTAATTGTCTCTCCTTGCTCCGTTGTCTGCACATAGCGATGATTATATAAGACGCCATCATCAAGGTGAATCGCCTTCCTACCATAGGCTAGGTGGGCAATTTTTTCGTCATATTGTTTTGTTTCTTGAAGCTGTTTGATTAACTTTAATTTGCGTTTCTCAGCCTCTGACTTCTCCCTGTTATTTATGTTGTCCTCGATGATGTCATTGAGGCGTTGAATTTCATTTTCATAGATCCTCTGGACAGAATGCAGACCTTCTACACGAACTTTGCCAATTAAATCACTATCCCACCCATGCATATACACAAGGGCTTTAAACCCATCCTGCTTGCCGCTGTTAAACAGCCAATAAATAGGACGTTTTTGATAAGTTTGACAGTGGTCATTATAAAAATCTTTGAGAAAATAGTTGCGGATCACAGCTCGGCTGCTTTTGCCTTTTTTACCCAAGGCTTCAGCAATCCAGGTTAAATTTTCCTCCAAGTGTGATGCTCCATAAACCGTCTCGATAAAAGTTTCAAATCGAGCGACAATGTCGTCCTGGAAGTAAGCTTCATCAGTAATTAGAAGAAAATGATTTGTATTGGGTAAAAACGACTCGTATTGTTCCTGTTTCCATGAGCCACCGGTGAAGCATAGTCCCGGACAATCCAAAAAATAACGCCCAAACATACAGCCAACGGCATAGGATATAAGTGAACGCACATCGCGAGCGGGATCAGCTCGGCGCACACTTACATTTTTTTCACTGACATGCGGCAAGACTTCACCTTCTAAATTGTAAAGATCAATGAAAATTCGATTCAGAGTTTCTTCATTCTCTTGCATTTTTTTAAAGCGTGTGTCGCAGAGACGTGCCCATCGCTCAAACGCTTCAGCTATCGTCTTTGTGTCGCACACCAAAGGGTGACAAGAGAAATCCCACGACGTCTCAAAACTATCCCAGTCCGCTTTTGCTAGAACAATATTTTCTTTAACAAGACTGATAACTGTATCCCTGTATTCTTCACTATGTAATATTGGAAGAGAACGAATATGTCCTACTTCATAATTTAAAGTGGGAGAAATCATGGCCAGAATTCGAGCTGTCACAGCGGAATTTAAAAAGCCAAATAAATACATTATTTCATCGGGATCGTCTATAAAGATGGCACAGCCCGACACCTCGAAAATAAATCCTGGCGGATAAAATCTAAAGGCGGTCTCGCCGCTGGAAATTTTTGACCAGCTGAGACACTCGCGGAAATAAAATTGTTGATTCTTGACTACAAAATCAGGCGTCTTTAAATACTTGTATTTTCTCAGAACATTCTCTTTAATTTCTGCACCATCGTGTTGATAATTGACCACATATTCATGATTGCCGTACCACTTGCGAAAGGCTCCACCCTTATTTAAAGGAAACCATTTCAAACCGCTGGCAGCAGCCTGATCGGAATTCAAATTAAAACCGATCTTGTCGAAAGCAACTTCATACCACATTCTGAGAAAGCGATTATTATCAGTGGTGGCAATGCCCTGACGCGGATCTGCAATTTGATCGAGGGGCGTGCCGCGTTCATAATCATTTAAAACCTCGTCACTGACCCAAGCAACGATCGGCGAGCCGGGCAATTTCTCAAAATTTGCCGTTTCTGCCTCATACAGATAGGAACAATCATCTGCATCTAATCCTGCTAACACTTTTTCCTTTTGAACTGTCATATCTCCTTTAAATTCATCCAGAATAAAGTAAAGTCCGGGACGACGAACAGGTTTATTGCTTAGGACAAAAGCACAGACATCTACGGTGGCCTCTTTGTAAAAAGCCCCTTTCGCCATCTCCACCAGTGTGACGATTCCTTTTTGTGAAATGATATATTTTCGCAATTTGGCATAGGACTTGATATAAAGCCACACATTTGGCGTCATGAAAGCCGTGTATCCATCTTCTCTGCAAAGCCCGAAATTTCTGTAAATAAACATACTAAATAAATCACGGGAATAATCCTTGTAATAAGTCTTGGCATATTTTTTAAAATACGTGTCGAATTTATTCATATAAGGAGGATTAGTACAGACTACGGCATAGCGACCGGCCAACAAATCCGCCTGACTAGCCAAGTCAATTAACAACGGCAAGGTGGTCTGATGTCGGCAACGCGTCAACAAGTCAATTTGCCCTTGACAAAACTGCAGTTGATCTAATGCATCTATAAGGTCTCCGTAATTGAGATCTTCTACTTGAATTAACGAGCCTACCTCTTCGGCATTATAAAATACTTCGACAAGTTTTTTTGCAATTTCTCTTTGTTCCAACGTCATCGGCAAATCCGATAATGAGTCATTGGCAATCGCATTGCTCTCTCGCAGGGCAACCAAATTAGTTTTGATAGGTTTGTCAAACAGATGACGATTATAACTTCGGGCTTTCATCATCAATGCAAAATACGCAAGTTGATAAGCTCGTTTATCTATGTCCATACCGTAGAGGTTATGTTCCAAAATATTCAAAGAAGCCTCACGGTCTGTATATCCAGATTCTCTATAAATTTGCATTAACACATCGAAGGCATATACCAAAATATGACCTGAACCCATACATGGGTCCATAAAAGTCAGATCTTGCGGCATTACTCTCTGGTCGATGAATGCCATGTCCCCTGACTTAGGCGGCACAAAAAATGTGAGATATTCGACTAAATTACTCTGAGG
The DNA here is from genome assembly GCA_012520525.1 of Clostridiaceae bacterium. Classification (GTDB taxonomy): domain Bacteria; phylum Bacillota; class Clostridia; order Saccharofermentanales; family Fastidiosipilaceae; genus JAAYOA01. The sequence goes on from JAAYOA010000098.1 coordinate 4,875, forward strand.
ATTGCGTTCAATCCAATAGCGTCCCAGAGAATTATCAACCATATAACGAACCACCCAATCCGTAGTAAATAACTGGGTCGCGGCTGGGATATTTTCTTTGCTGATCTTCTTTTTTCCGATGGCATCGACGACGGCTCTGCGTTTTTCCGAGATATAATATTGATAAAGCCAACCGATGATTTCAATTTGACCTTCCTTCGACACGTCAAAATATATTTCATCAATGTCGCTGTTCAGTCGGCTGACAACCCCATCACGATCAGTAAAAGAAAAAGGCAAAAGGAGTTCTGAATAATCCTCGGTCTGCTCAAATAGGTCGGGCAAAATCTCATGCAAAACATTGCATTGTTTAATGAAAAGCAACTGAAACAGCTCGTCCGTTCTATTTTCTTCCTTGAGCTGCCAAACCATGGTCTTCTCTTGTTCAGTAAATGGCAAGCCGGCCTCAAAAGGATTGGTGACCAAGTCGGGCTCTATCTTGTCTGGCTGTTCAGATGAAAGAACCTTGATACCTGAGGGGAGATAGCGATTGACTTCCATAAAGCGGATGGCGATTAGACGATTGAACCAGGTATATGCCACTTCCTCAATTAAACCGGCAAAGGCTTTTTGATAATCTGACACTTTTTCCCGGATGCGGATCGCTTCAACAAGAGCCCTTCTCTGAACAATACTCTTTCCTCTTAGTTCGACGAATGACTTAGTGCCTATGTCAAATAGCTGCAAATCCTTGGTGGATTGAGCAAGGGGTTCACTAATACCTGTCTCAGAAACGCCAACTAATTCTGCTTTAAATGTGACATCTTGAATTAATTTTTCCCTCGCCCAAATGGCAAATGTTTCTACTGCAGACCGATCCATAGACCCTCCTGTTGCAAGTTATCTAACACTACGAAAGTACTTTATCACTAAAATATTTAGAGATGAAAAAATATTGTTTAGTAAAATGAGTTTAAAATTAAAAACCCAAATCATTGACAAAAGCGATATCAATAACCATCTCTCTGCGCTTGACTTCGAGACCAGTCTGCTCGTCATAGGCCACCAAATAATATATTTCATGGGGACTATAGTGCCTATTCTTTAACGTAAATCTCAGTCTAAACATGCGATTTGTTGTCTCTGGATCAGATTTGTCGGCGACATAAATATGTTCATTAGAGATTACCTCACCGTCCGCTGAAACAAGACAGATGCGATAGCTAGCAGATTTAATCACATCGCTAACAGGTTCAGGCTGAATAAACTCTAAGTTAGTCGTTAAACTGGTCACTTTATTAGTAGAAATAAGAGTAATCTCTGCCTTTTTTGTGTCCACTCGACCTCTATCAACTTTTACATCAATGACTGGGACGATTAATTCTTGTGGAGAACTACCACCATGAACAAAGTTTAACCCTCCACCTGGCACTTTAAAAATATCGCTGCCCATGGGAAAAGAGATATAGCGTGGATCGTCATTTTTAAGAATATTGTTGAGGGGCAAAGACAGTACACCTTCAATCTCAGCCGGGCGATTGGCTAGGATAAACCGACGTTCCACGCGCCCCGCTGATACATCACTACGGATAATTTTGTCGCTTTCTTCTAACTTATCTCTCTTATAGATAAAACCATGATCCGCCGTGATGATAAAGCGTGTCATGCTGACGCCACTGGACAACTTACGGATCAGGTCGTGGATTTCACAAACGGCCTCATGACAGGCATTAAACACCTCATTTTCAGTGGTCAACTTATCCCCTCTAGCATCAATTTGATTGTGATAAATATAGACGACATTTTGACCGTTAAAAACATTGCGAAGTTCGGCGACTTTCATGTCATAGATGTCATCAAATTGGACACAGCGGCTGTTTGGCTCATAACTCTGCAATACAGTTTCCCGCTGTTTTAAATTGTCAGTCACTTTGCCATCGACGCGGATCTCATATTTGACATCTATCGAAAGGCTCGAATGGGGCAAGAGGGTGGCCATGCAGAATCGTGTAAAAGAAGGAATGATTGCCTGCATAGCATGAGAACGTGGTTCACATTTTGGATCCGATTCGAGCCTTTCAACCAAAGTTTGACCCACCTCATAGCGGAAGGCATCTGAAATGATCACTGCGGTCTTCTCATTTTTGGGTCGTACAAAGTGATCATAAAATCGAGATTGATAAATCAGTTCGGTTTTACCTTGATTTGCCACAAACTCTTGATTCCAATTAACCGCTAAAGGATTGAGAAAGGCATTTGTATAGAGCAATTCTACAAGATCACGTAATTTTTCTAAAAGTTGTTCTAAAACTTTATCGTCTTCGCGATAGGTGTCATTATCTTTGTGATAATAAAAATAGCGATAGTGTTGATCTAATTGGTATCCTTCATCAAGATAGTAATTCAGAACATTATTTAATCCGCTGCGGGGTGTATAAATGCCTTTGGCAATCAAATGCCAAGCATGTTCTACCAGCCAATAGCGATCTCGCATCATGTCACCGAAGTGTTGGCGACGTCGCGCTTGACAAACTTCAGGAATCGTCATGTCGTTTAATTTAGCACCTGTGTCTTCGTTGAGCAGTCGTTCTACCATCCAGCGAATGATTAAATGCTCTACACCTGCAAAAATATTGCACTCTGTTAAATCTTCGACATTCATTTGAGCAAATATATCTTCCAATTTTAGATATTTATATATGATATTAGATAAATTGTCAAATTTCTCACTGTAAATATGGTTGTGCATCATATTATCAATAAATGCAATGATGCTGCCCGCTTTGACGCTGACAAGATTCTGCCACTGAATTGGCAGGTCCGCTTTGACTGCCTGATGCATATAGGTGACGAAAAGAGAGATTAGTAATTTTTGCAAGGTAGGATTTTCGTCCTCATAGCCAAACATAAGGTAAATTTGTTCCCAAAAAGGTCCCACTAAGTCATACTTGGCAAACTCTCGCAAAATCGTACTGTCTTCAATATCGTCAAAAAGCAAAATCCCTTGCAGAACTTTTTCAAGAGAAGGAATTTGACTTCTGCTCAATACACTCATCATCCCCAAAACAATGGTTTGAGGGTCATAACGATCAATCGACAAATTATAAAACTTGCGAGTGCGATCTTTAGCACCAAAAAACTTAATGTGCCGACGAATAACATCTTTGTACTGTTCATCGATGCCCAGATCGTTAACCAAAAGAGAAGCCCGGTCGGCGTGAAATTCCTTTGAATAAAGAATAGTATCGGCTAGATGATTTTCTCTGACATTAGGTTTGGGATAAGGGGCATAGATTAAATAATTCGTCTTGGTATCAACACATTCTAAGAAATGTTTTGTCTTAAACTGATTATTGTTTTCTAGAAAATAGATTTCGGCATTTTCCAGCGACAAGTCCTTAATGTCTTCGACAAATTCTGCATGATCGTCAAACCAAAAAACTAAACTACGACCATTCCCACTGAACGCCTGATTGAGTTGGTCGGTAATTTGTTTTAAATTCATTTCTGCCATTGTTTATCATCCCTTTATTTATATAGTAATTAACAGTTTTTAGATCTGGTTTCACTACAGGTCGGTAAGTATTTTCATATTTTTACCTTCCCTATCTATCTGTACAGCTCGATGATTGACTCTTACACCGTCATCAAGATCAATGGTTTTGTCAAGCAAAGCAAGGTGAGCCAACCTGATGTCATAGTCTTGGATCTCTTTAAGCTGTTTTAATAATTTATGCTTGCGCTTTGCAACCCGGGGCTGTTCCCTGCCATTTTTTCTATCTATTATATCCTCTAAGCGGTCGATTTCATCTTCATAAATGCGCTGCATTCTATGAAGGAGCTGCACACGGACATAACCTATTGTATCTGACTTCCATCGAAGCATATAGGCAAGAACTTTAAAACCATTCTGTCTTCCACTTTCAAACTGCCAATAAATGGGGCGGCGGCGATACATTTGCACATGATCTTTATAAAAATTATTAACTAAGTAGTGTCGCAGCGTTTCTTCACTGGTTGTTTTCTTTCCCAAGCTCTGAGCAATAAAATCAAGATTATCTGCCAAATGTTCCGCGCCATGAATATCGCGAATCCACCCTATTACTCGCTCAGTAAGATCATCAGAAACATATGCCTCGTCACTCATAAGAATGACACACGGTTGAGCAATTGATGCCGATTCTTCTAAATCAGAAGCAATATTATCCCCAAAAGTTATATTTTTATTTTGCAGATTGCAGCTAGGCGGAGAGTAGCGACCAAAGACACATCCCACAATATAAGATATGTATCCTTTGATCACATCTGACCTGGTCCTTACATAGGGATTACCCGTCAGTTCGGCTGGGATATGTTCTCTGCTGTCGACAATATAGTTGACTGTAACGTCTGACGGCAGAATTTGGTACGCCAAGTGATCACCAAGACCATAAAGTTGAATAAAAAATTTATTTAATTGTTCTTCATTCATCTGAATCCGTCGGAAAAGATGATTAGTCACCGCCTGATAGATGATAAAAGCAGTTCTCAGACTTCCTCCCATTGAGTTTGAGTCCTGTAATTGACCGTTTTTAAATCCACTTCTTGATTTTAATGCACCTTCTGGCATATCAATTTTTTTCAACGCACTTTCTATTGGTAACGATTTACCAATAATGTTTTCATAATTTTTCTTAAAATTAAAAGGTGCAACGAGGGGATGACATTTAAACTGCCAGGACGTTTCACTGGTACTCCAATCGAATTTAGCTAATTTAATATTTTCTTCAGTCAGTTGGATAACAGGCAGAGGATCGTTTGCCAAAATAACTGGAAAGCGAACAAAATCTCCCGCCTGCATATTAATCGTAGGATTAATCATCTGGAGAATGTAGTTTGAAATTTTAGTGCCCATTAGACCTAAAATATAGAGTAAGTTCTGTCGAGGTGAAAGTATTTCCCCGTCTTGACCGCGCAGCACGCCTTCTTTTTTTGCAAACGCCGACATACCAGCCACATCATGAATACTCCCTGCCTCGCGAAAACGAATACTAAATGCCGCACTGCTGACGAGCGACCAAGTCAATGCCTCTCTAAAGTAGTAGTCATAGTTCGGTACACTAGACTTGTTGCCTCCCGGTCTTTTTTTATAGGCGCGGATATCTCGCCCGTCCTCCTCCCAATTTATAACAAAATCATAGTTGCCGTACCACTGGCGGCGAGGTCCTCCTTTATTATAGGGAAACCATTTTTTCCTAGAGATCTCGGCTTCCTGGGGATTCGTTGCCAAAAAATAAATGTCCTTTGGGTCTACTTCATACCATTGGCGCAAAAAAAGATTATTATTGGTAGTAGCAAGACCTTGTCTGACCTCAACTAGATCAGACATCAGAATGCCTTTTTTAAAAGCATCAAAGACTGCTTCTGAAGCCCAATAGGCAATGGGAGATCCAGGAATATTAGTAAATTGCGCTCCGTCGAGAGCAACAATTTCTTCGGGTCTAGGTGGAAATTCAGAGGGTTCACCAGTTGATATATCGGAAAATTTAACCGTATGATAAATACCTTTATATCCAGGAATGTGACAATTGCGCATCACTGTGACCGCCGTACCAAAAGCGATACCCATGACATTATTTTCCAAGTGCATGAGGTTCGCAATAGTCTTAGTTCCCAGAATAGTCTGACGCATGGTCTCAAAACGCTTAAGAAACATCCAGCTCTGCATGGTCACCATGCAACTAAATCCATTGGCTTTAACCATCGAATTCCCTTTTTCTATAAAGGCAGCGAACAAATCGTACTTGGAATCAGGGTAGTTGTTTTGAAGAAATTTTGAGAGCTGTGCTCCCATACTGCGGCTTCCTAAATAGGGCGGGTTTGTAACCACCACATCATAAGTAGACGACATGACTTCAGCCTGACGAAGAAGGATATAAATGTCATCAAGTCGTGATCTATTA
>JAAYOA010000099.1 GCA_012520525.1 Clostridiaceae bacterium
ATGGCTGACAATAAGAAATACAGAAAACATAAAGCGATCAAAGAAAATGGATATCAGAAATACGATAACTATGATGCTATCGATGTCCCTTTTTCAGATGCAATTCCTTCAGATTATGATGGTCTAATGGGCGTTCCATTAACTTTCATGGATAAATATTGCCCTGATCAATTTCAAATCATCGGGCCAGCAATGGGATGGACTTCTTCGACAATGTCTGAAGAATGGAAGAAGGAAGTTGGATACATTAGTAATCCAGAGTGGCCATCAGGTACTTCAGGGTATGCGATTCTCGATGGAGTTCAACAATATCATAGAATCTTAATTAAAAGGAGATAGACGATGGCTAACAGAAGAAACCTTGATTCAGCCCACAAAGGAAAAAAAGATGAGTTTTATACTCAATATGAAGATGTGGAGCGCGAAGTAAATGCTTATTTAGATTACGATAAAGATACTTTTAAAGATAAAACAGTTTTGTGTCCGTGTGACGATCCTGAATGGAGCAGTTTTACGAGATATTTTGCGCAAAACTTTAAAAAGCTTGGATTAAAAAAACTTATCACGACTAGTTTTGCAAACGATTCTAAATTTGAAGATATTAGAGTAGAACCATCTGACTATGAAAAATCATCACCTAATTATGATCCGAACAAGACTTTTACTCATGGCAAAGTATTTGTTTTAGAACGCAAACCAGATGGAAGCTGTGATGTAGATATGAATGATTTGAAATGGACTTATCTTGAAGGAGATGGGGATTTCCGTTCATCTGAAGGCAAAAAGCTTAGGAATGAAGCTGATATCATAGTCACCAATCCCCCTTTCAGTTTATTTAGAGAATTTGTTGCCTGGCTCATGGAAGCAAATAAAAAGTTTTTAATTCTTGGCAATCAAAATGCCATTTCTTATAAAGAAATTTATCCTCTATTGATTGGCGGAAAAATGTGGATTGGATGTCGATTTAATGAAAGAGTCAATGGCAAAAATTTGACATACAGAGTCCCTGACTTCTATGAGATGAATGCTTGTGAATTATATCAAGATAATAATGGTGATAAATATATAACAGTCCCTGGAACAGGATGGTTCACTAATTTAGATCATGGTAGACGTCATCAGCCGTTATCTTTAATGTCAATGGAAGATAATATAAAATATAGTAAACATCCAGCAATTAAAGGCCAACCATATCGTAAATACGATAATTGTGATGCTATAGACATTCCTTTTGTTGATTCTATTCCTTCTGATTATGACGGATTGATGGGCGTTCCTGTTACTTTCTTTGGAAAATATTGCCCTGAGCAATTTGAGCTTGTAAGGTTTAGAAAAGGCGATGATGGTAAAGACCTTTGTATTGACGGAAAGCCTACTTATTTCAGAGTTCTCATTAGGAGGAAATAACAATGATTACAACGTTAAAAACTGAATGGACAATTAAGCAAATTCTAGAAGGATTCGTTTATAACGAATATGAGGGCAAAGGCCTTTTTGGTTTCAACGGGAAATTGGTTATTCAACCAGAATATCAAAGAAACTATATCTATGCTGATGGAAAGAAAGACGTTGCTGTTGTTGATAGCGTTTTGAAAGGCTATCCATTAGGCTTGATTTACTTCAATGAGAGTGGTGACCACTATGAAGTTTTAGATGGTCAGCAAAGAATAACATCATTAGGTCGTTTCTACACAGGACGTTTTCCAATTGTTGATAAAAACGGAATGCAACAATATTTTTCTGGTTTAGCTGCTGACCAAAAAGCATTATTTGAAAATACAAAACTCACAATTTATGTTTGTAGTGGTACTGAAACAGAAATTAAAGAATGGTTTAATACCATTAATATTGTTGGGATTCCTTTAAACGATCAAGAAAGATTAAACGCAGTCTATTCTGGTCCTTTTGTTACCAAAGCTAAAGAGGAATTTTCTAACTCCAGAAATTCTAACATACAAAAATGGTCCGCTTATATTAGGGGAGATGCAAATCGCCAAGACTTTTTGCACACCGCTTTGATGTGGGTAAGCAAAGGCAATATTGATGCTTATATGAGTTCTCACCGAAATGATGCTGATATTCAAGAATTGAAGACATATTTTAATAGTGTTATAGATTGGATTTCTAGCGTATTTATAGACGTTGAACCTTCTATGAGAGGTTTAGAGTGGGGCGATCTTTATGAGAAATACCACACAAAATCTTATAATCAAGCAGATGTTCACACTCAAGTTCAATCGTTACTTGGAGATTATTCTGTAAAGAATAAAAGAGGCATTTACGAATTCATTTTAGGAGGCTCTACGGAGTATCAATTGCTCGATATTCGTGTTTTTGATGAACCAACAAAACTTGCTAAATATAAGCTTCAAAAAGCTGATGCTGAGAGTAGAGGAGTATCAAACTGCCCTCTTTGTGCTCTTGGAACTAACGCTAATAAAAATCGAATCTATAAATTTAATGAAATGGATGCCGATCATGTTGCAGCCTGGACAAGAGGCGGTTCAACCGATATAAGCAATTGTGAAATGCTTTGTAAAACTCATAACAGATCAAAAGGTAATAGATAACTGATATGGCAAAAGGGATAGTGTATGTTGCTACCAGCGAAATTGATGGTTTAATCAAAATTGGTAGCACTCAAAACTTAAAGAAAAGGATGCATGAACTTGAAACTGACGGATACAAACGTCAAAAATGCGATATTGTTTTTGCTATTGAAGTGGAAGATTACGAAGATAAAGAAGATTTGCTACATTCTATTTTTGGAAAAAGTAGAGCTGGCAAAACAGAGTTTTTTGCCGAAGATATTGAATTAGTGAAACAGACAATGCTGGCGTTTGATGGAAAAAAGGTTTTCCCTGAAGAAGGCACTCAAGAAGAAATGTTTAAAGAAGTAACTGAAGTTATCAATGTTAAAAATGGTGTGATACCTGAAGGAACTTATTATCTCGATATAAAAATTCAAGGAACAAAGGATAGATGCACTGCAACAATGGTGGTTACTGAAGAACGAAAACTTATTTTGCAAAAGGGTGCAGTATTTGGTCCATTATCTGAGAAATCTGCAATTACTAAAGGTTGGAAGAAAACAAGGGAATCTTTAAAAATGGATGGAAATGTTCTTTTAGAAGAACTTGAATGTAAGTCTCCATCTATGGCGGCTGCAATCGTATGTGGCTATAGAACAAATGGTTGGACCGCTTGGAAAAATTCAAAAGATGAACCAATAGACATTTATAGACCTAAAAAGAGTGATGAGGACTAATTATTAATTATGTCTATCATCCCTTTGACCAAAGAACAAATTAACTATTTAGATGACCTCATTTTTGAAGAGGGAATTTATAGTTATGAAGAATTAGTAAAAAGAATTGGTGGGCCAAGACCTCCTATTAGGAAAGCTATTAGACAACTAAAAGGAGTGGTAGGGTTTGCAACTTGTCCACAATGCAAAAGAGATATTGTTGTTACAATATTCAACAGAAATCAAAAGTTTTGCTGTATAGAACATAAAAAGAAGTATTTTAATACCCACAGGAAGAAAACAAAACTTACCATCTGTAAGAATTGTGGTAAAGAATTTTACCAATATAGCTTCCGCAATAACGTTTACTGTAGCTGTAGCTGTGCCGCAGAGCATAGAGAAATGGTGAAAAGAGAACAAAAAGAACTCAAAAAGTGATACTGTACAACTTGTGCAACTTGCTGCATGCAGGGGGTACAACTTGTGCAACTCAGGGTATGCATTGTATTCAAATAGGTAAACTTTCCCATTATAAGATAAAGCGCATAATACGCGCTTTTTCTTTTATGGTGACACATTAAAATATAATAAATATTCCAATGCATAACAGAGTATAAATTTGTACTAATACGAGACACTGATTTTAATTTTG
>JAAYOA010000165.1 GCA_012520525.1 Clostridiaceae bacterium
ATAGTATGGGGAAAGGCTGCTTTTAATGCTTTTATTTTATCTGACAATTTTACACCTCAAATGATGCCAATTTATTACCTTTAATTATCTATTAAATCATTATACCACCCGCTTGTCCATATATTAAGTGCTTCTTGAGATTCCTTGGATTCACGTAACTCCTCCTGCGACGTCCTGTGACACCTGCGATTTCATAGCCACATATTTTACAGCCGGAATACTCCACACGCTATTTTAGTCGACTTTTTTTCTTCTGTTCGACCATCTTCAATCATTATTGTTCTTTTACATCTATTTGCAATCTCGTAGTTATGAGTGATCATGATGATAGTTTTTCCCTCTCTGTTCAATTGCTCAAAAATCTCCATGACCTCATTTCCAGTCTTTACATCGAGTGCGCCGGTTGGTTCATCGGCAAGTATAATGTCTGGATCATTGATAAGCGCCCTAGCAATCGCGACACGCTGCCTCTGCCCGCCGGATAAATCGGACGCCAATGTCTTATGCTTATCCGAAAGACCCAGCATATCCAGCAATTCAGCCGCCCTACTTTTGGGTATCTTTTTTGATGAGTATGTAAGTGGAAGCAACACATTTTTTATTACGGAATATCTTTCAACTAAAGCAAAATCCTGCACGATAAAACCAAATCGTTCATTGCGGAGTTTTGCCTTTTCCTTTTGTCCGCAATCCGGAACATAGACATTGTTCAACCAGTATTCCCCTGTGGTCGCCTGATCCACACAACCTATAATATTTAACAGTGTTGTTTTTCCTGACCCGGAGGGTCCGATAATCGCAGTCATTTCACCGCTTTCGATATGAAGTGTTACACCGTTCAGTGCCCTTACCTCATTGTTGTTTTTGCCGTATACTTTTGTTATTTCTTTTAAACAAATTAAGCTCATCATTCATTCCTCCTCAGTAATTCATTCATACTCGTATTTGTAACTTTCATGTATGGGGCAATCATCACAATAATCGTCAGGAAAATGCTTATAAATATTGTGAACATCGTAATGGCAGATACACTATATATCAAGAGAATAAAGATATTCGGAAGTAATATGAGAAAAGAAACTTGAAAAAACAACCTGAGCAGGATCGAACGTTTTGTTGCACCGCAAAGAATATGCACCCCCAACTCCCTGGTCAATTCATTAAGAACTTGCAAAGTATTGCATATCATTCCGATTATGCAGAAAAAAAGAATAATCATACAGAATACCAAAAGGCTTAAAGTCCATTGATTCATCTCTTCATTGATGTATGCCATCTGTTCGCCTACGCTTTTGAAATCAAAGGTATACAACTTTAGCTCTGCCGATTTTTCCGCTATACTTCTTAGCATATTCTCATTATCAGTAATAATCACCGTTTTGTTAATTATGGTATCGAATAATCCGAAATCATTTTGTATTTTTGCTTTATTGCTTTGGATTGGGAGAATAAGCGCCTTATCTAACGGTATGATATCACTGCTTGATTTTATATCATAATACTTGCTGCCGTTTTTTAAAAACCCGATAATATTGTATTGAATTCCGTCTTTTTTGGACTGGATGATATCTCCCAGTCTAAAGAAATTTTCAAAATTACTTCCTGCGACAACAGGGACTAAATCTGTGGTGTCTAAATAATCCTTGAGCTTGAAAAACTCTCCGGCCTTCAATTCCAAGTTAAAATAATCAATAAAAGAATCGTTGATTGCCAGC
>JAAYOA010000100.1 GCA_012520525.1 Clostridiaceae bacterium
AATGACTTCAATGCAGTACAGCCACTCACATCCAATTCGGTCAGGCTAGGTGGGTAACAATATAATGACTCCAATGCAGTACAGCCGCTCACATCCAATGACTTCAATGCAGTACAGCCACTCACATCCAATTGGATCAGTCCATTGTCTGAGCAATATAATGACTCCAATGCAGTACAGCCACTCACATTCAATTCGGTCAGGCTATTGTATGAGCAAGATAACTCCTTCAATGCAGTACAGCCACTCACATCCAATTGGATTAGTCCATTGTCTAAGCAATATAATGACTCCAATGCAGTACAGCCACTCACATCCAATTCGGTCAGGCTATTGAATGAGCAATATAATGACTTCAATGCAGTACAGCCACTCACATCCAATTCGGTCAGGCTATTGTGTGAGCAATATAATGACTCCAATGCAGTACAGCCACTCACATCCAATTCGGTCAGGCTATTGGATGAGCAATTTAACTTTCTTAAATTAGTAAAATACTTTATACCAGTTAAATCCTTAATTTCAAAGTTATAAAGATTTAAAGAATCCGTATTCTCAATTTCTGCAACAGATAATTTTTGATCACGATCGTTATCAACAAAATATAATACATACTGTCGAAAGATTTCATCTGGAAAGTTCGTTCCATTTATTAAAATAAATGTCTCTTCCTGCCCCTCCCTAGAGATTGCCTTTGTGTCTAAAGTTGACTCATCTATGACCTCTTCAACAGCATTAAAATCAGTTTCAACTTCACTTTCCTCTGTTATCACTTGAGTTTCAGGCTCAACTTCACTTTCCTCTGTTGTCACTTGAGTTTCAAGTTGCGATGATTCATAACTGGTTATTTCTGTATAATTAGTCGTAACACTAGTATCTATTGATTCTGCTATATCTCCTGGTTCTGTACCATCCTCAGATTCGACATCTATCATATCTTCTGTAGGATCGCCCTCGTCCGGAAGATCTAACTCACTGTGAGCCGTTTCCTCTGCAACGGTCGCTACCGATTCTCCCCCTTCGGCCAAAACCGGATTAACAAATAGAACAATTGAATAAATAAAGCCTACAAGGAAAGAAAAAAGTTTTATACTTTGTCGTTTCATTTTTCACCTCTTATTCAAATTTTACTTTTAAAGAACTAACAACTTAAATTTAAACTATTTTAAAATTATTTTAAGTATATCAATATAAATTTAAACTATTTTTAAATCATTTTAATTATATCAATATAAATTTAAAATGGCTCGTGTCAAATAAGTTCGCAAAATAAGAATCCGATATAAGTCATGCGGATTCAAGTAACCCCGCTAATGATACCTAGCTTAAATACGCTCTCGACGTAGACGAGTCTTCAGAATACTCAATTAAATACGTGGTCACCAACCGTAGATATGAATCTGGACTAGTGAAGATAGCTAACACTTGAATGCTTCTTCTGATCTCAACATTGAGTCGTTATGGAGCCCTATGATTCTTTTATTATTTTGCGAACTTCATTCTACTTGATCTTTAAATATTCGATTTAATATAAAAATTATCTGAATAATTTCGGTCAGCATAATACAAAAACTCCTCTAGCTGAAATGGACAGACCAATTCGAACTAAAGGAGTTCTTAATTTTCTTTCATCCCTTTGATACGAAAGAACTCATATCGAAGAAACTATGGCTCTTGGTTTCCTCAAATAAACGCTTGGTAAATAAAATTATTGTATATGTTTACCGCCATCAATACGAACACCGTAGCCCATAATATGAGCTGCATTCTTGCTAGCTAAATAAACGGTAAGATCAGCTACTTCGTCAACTTTAGCGTAGCGTTTATCGAGAGTATCATCAGCAAAGAAGCGTTCTGCTTCTTCCGGTGTCTTGGTATCACCAAAGATATTCTTTTCAATACGCCGCATCATATCCGTGTCAACAGCCGATGGAGCAACAAAATTACAATGGATACCTTCCGGACCCACTTCGGTAGCTGCACTCATGATCAAACCCATAACAGCATGCTTGGATGCACAATAATGACTCATAGCCGGCGATCCGACATAAGAACCTTCCGAACCGATTGCAACAATGGAACCCCAATCATTTTTTAAAATATAGGGAATCGCATGTTTCATTGCATAGAGTACGCCAAATACATTGATGTCAAACACATTGCGCCAATTTTCATCGGTCGCATCTTTTACAAAAGCAGCATCTCCGTTGTAGCCTGCATTCGGAACCAAGATATCGATGCCACCAAAATCTTCGGCAATTTTTTTCATAGCAGCTTCTACTTCGTCTTCTTTGCGGACATCAACGACATAACCTTTGACTCTGTCTTCCGGCAAATCCAGCTTAGGCAAGAAATTATCTAATTTTTCTTGTCTAGTGGAAGTGCAAGCTACGCGGGCGCCTTCCCGCAAAAATGCTTCGACGATGGCATTACCGATACCACCGGTTGAACCCGTGACGACTACAACTTTGTCTTTAAGACCTAAATCCATTATGATCCTCCTAATGTAGATAAATTCACGAGAAATTTACTTCTCATACAACACCTATTATGTAATTTTACACAAAACAAACAATTTTTGTCAAAGTAGAAACAAATTATAAATGAATTTCGGAGATTATTGACGCAATGAATAATTTGGTGGATTGCTGCTAATATATTTTGTCCTAAAACTCTAGATCTACCAGACTCGGATTAGACACAATTTAGAAAGACCCGCGGAAATGCGGGTCTTTCTATAATTCACGGTAGAACTTCAAATTTTTTAACCTTATTGCCCCTGTTTTCTTCTTTTGAGAACACGAATGATTGTCAAGATACCCGCAACCGCCAACAGAATAATGGAGATTGTCGTCTTTTTCTCGCCGGTTCTAACCAAAGGCGTATAGGTGTTGGTAACAGTTAAACCTTCTTCTCGTTTCATGAAACCCGTTGGAACATAGTCGTTGCCGTCTTTATCTGTTTCTTTAACAGAATAGATGAGTTTATTCCCTTCTTGATCCGTCAACGGCACATGGTCAAATGTCGCTTTATCATCGACAACTTTAACGATATAGGGTTGACCGTTTGCATCCAACACCTTTTGAGGTGTCTGACCTTTAATATTTTGGTAAAGCGTAAAGTAAATTTCCGGTCTAGCAGTATGGCCTGCCCATATTTTCCTTCCTACAATGTCGGTAAATTGGGACTTATAGGTGTTTGTAAATGTGTTTCCATCACGGCTGACTGCAAAACTTTCGACAGCCACTTCTTCCACCGAATAAATGTAGACATGACCTTCACTATCGACCCTATCTAAATCAGTCCAAGTGACTTTGCTGTCTCGATCGCCGGGCAGGATCTTGTCATAGGCTTCACCCATATACTCGCCATCCCGATACAACTGGAAGGTGACAGACTCTGGTCTGACAGTGTTGCCGCCGACCCACTTCTTCTCTGCTTCTACACTGATCTTATTATCGTTGCATGTGTTGGTGATGACATTCCCGTCTTGGCTCGCAGTAAAGCCTGCCACTTCAACTTCTTTTACGGTGTAGCTGTAC
>JAAYOA010000101.1 GCA_012520525.1 Clostridiaceae bacterium
AAAAAACTCTTTACCATATAGGCTTCCCATAAAAAAACGATGCTGAAATCCAATACTACTAAAAGAGTTTGCATCCCTGATATCATCCCATGATTCAACTGGTTAGGGAGCTTTCCAACGCAACTCGCCAATCGGCGGCTTTGCATAAGGGATTCCTTTGAACACTGTGTAAATTGGATTAGCTCCCTTTATACCGCGAATCAGACCATCTTCTGTTTTCACAACCCGGTTAATTTCGTCGTAATAATAGTTTTTCACTTGTTTTCCTCCTTTTCAATGCTTACATAAAAATGATAATTTTTATGATGGAGGTTTACAAGAATTAAATTATATTCGTTGTACGATCTCTGAACAAAAATGATAGTCATTTTCTGAACAACCTTCATATTCTGAACCAGTTAAGCTCTTTGAGCTGCGGATATGGCCATGGGAAGTGGTTCTGACTTTTACCGCCCGTCTAGTTACGCACCATGCGTGGCACACAAAAATTGAACCCCGCCTAGGGCGAGGTTCATAAAGGAATTACAACATTTTTGTCGATATATAAATTGATATTTTTATTGTGATAATGTATCCATTTCGCATCCGAAAGGAACAGTTATTTGCAATTTATCTTTAAATACCGTAACTTATTTTTGGAGTTCAAGAAATCGAAGTAAACCAAAGGGACGGGACTATTTTTACACAGTCTGACGGACCTTAAGGACGTCCCCTTTGTCTTGTCTTACTAGCTTCTTTATGATAAATTAGGTAATAGGACAAAATACACAAACTATTATCAACGAGGTAGCGTCATGTTAACTATTTTACGCAAAATTATGTCTGCCTTACATAGTCTGTTTAAGAGGAAAACTTTTAGAACTATCCTGATATCCTATATTATTGTCATGCTGATCCCTGTAATTATCAGTATTGCTGTATATAGCACAGCAGTGTCAACAATTAATAGACAGTTATCAGACATAGGTTGGATGTCTGTTGTACAACTTAAAACAGAAAGTGATGCTGCCATTTCCAAGGTCATGGATTCAGCAAAGGCCTTAGCATTTGATCCAGTGCTTCGCTCTTTGATTGATGAATCAGATAATCCAGACCCAGCAGTCCTATACAATATCAATAAACTATCCGATACTCTCCGATCTTTAGAAGTGTCCGATAGCCAAGTTCTCCATGCTTATATTTATTTCTCTAAAGACAATTCGATTTTGTCAGGTGACTATCGCTATAGTAGCCGTAATGTCGAGAAATTCTCACTTGACGAATTTGGACTTAATATTCAAGATCTAAGAGGCTCAATAAACCATAACCCTGGTGGCACCGTAACGCTCAACAAGGATGGATCTAGGCTATTGATAATTAGACCAGTCCTCAGCCCGAATGATTTTTCATTTAGCGGGGCTGTGATAATGACCATTGATCCAGTCGGGCTCATATCCATGTTAAAAAACCTTGTCTTTGAAAGTGGTGCCAGCTTTATGATTGTTCCCGACAAGGAGATTTATATATCAGAAAAAGGATCTGGAGCAATTGAGTGGAAGGATAATTTGAAGGACCAGTTGATCTCAGATTTGATCGGTTATGAGGTCTATACAGCCCTATGTCCGTCGAGTGTAGGTCAATTCACTTATGCAACATCGATAGATATTGAAGAGTACTATAGACCCATCCAGAACATAACTGGATTTATGACTGCATATATTCTACTCTGTCTGACAATTGGCCTTATAATTGCTTTTTTTGCTGCCAAGAAGAGGTACACGCCAATAGAAAGAATGCTCAAATTCGTTTCCACAAAGCATGATAGTAGTGAATTTCAGGCAATAGAGCAGGCATTGAGAAATGCTGACGAAATGAAGAAGTGCTACGATCGAATGCAGGCAGAGCAAGGAGAAATTGCCAAAGAAAATGTGCTTGTAGGCATTCTCAAAGGAAAACCATTTGATCCTGAATATCTTGAAAGCGTGTTGGCGCTCCACAAAATCGATCTCTCAGGGGATGGGTTTGCTGTTGCGGTTTTACAAGTTGATGATTATTCAAATCTTTTTGGGGGAGAGGAAGCTATCAGTGAAGAAGAAAGTATAAAATTGACTAAAATAATCCTTCGCTCTATAGTAACGGAAATGCTATCTCCCATAGCTA
>JAAYOA010000102.1 GCA_012520525.1 Clostridiaceae bacterium
AGCATATGATATATCTTCCTCTGTATTGGTAAAGTACTGGTAGGCCAAATCACCGATTTTTTGTCTCACGCCTTTAGTGCCACCAATTTTAAGCATCTGTTGTAAATCCGTGACCAAAATTTCTTGGTTGCGAAACAGATGGACATTGAACGATTGATCTATGCGAATGTCATCAAAAAAATCAGCCTTACTAATTAATTGGTCGAGTTTATATTTTAAACATCTTTCAACTTCAGCAATTAGACGAGTGTAAAGATGTTCCTGTAAATCTTCTAACAAAAGCAAAACTCTGGATGAGAGATTCTTTACCGACTCCTGTTTAAGTAATTCCTTTAAATCATCCCTTGCTGATTGAAGTATTTTTGTTTTGGTCTCCAGATCTTCTTTTTCAACTACAATTTGAAGTTCGTTGTGCTCCAATTTTGTTGAGAGCACCTCCAGTTCACCTTCTAAAAGAGTTGTTTGGCGAACAAAGTCACTTAAGTGCTCGATGTTGCTGTCTTTAATTTTGCCACGGATTAACTTAGAGCGCTCGATCGACTTTGTCAACTGATTTTTTATATCAGAAAAACGATTAGTATTAAATGTCTGCAAATGCTGAACAATGGCAGAAACCCTGATCGTCTCGTCTTGGGAAAGGGAAAAAAGGGGACTGTAGTCATCCCAGTCACCAACGAGAAGAGTTTCGTTTAAATGTTGCAGTACCTGTTCGCGTTGTTTGGCTTGGCTAAGTCCAACTTCACTTAAAGCAGCTTCAAATTCAGCAATAAATGACGGCGCCGTCAATTTATTTTCTAAAATTTTATAAGACCTAAAGGCTTCTTCATCGTTTATTTGAGGAAGTACCTTAGCCACTAATTTTTTTAAAATAATAAAGGGCAACACTTCGGCAGCCAGTTGTTTGCGCTCTCGGTTGAGCTGTTCACGAAGTTCTTCCTCAACTGTTAGGTCTGCCTGTAGACTCTGCCATTGCTGGAGAGTAATTCCTCCTTTGGTTTTATAATCTTCCTTAAGCTCATCTAAGTTTGCATGGGTCTGATCAATTTTTTCTAATAGTTCCTGACGCTGTTCCTTGGTCTGTTCTAATTTGGACTTACTTTCTTCATAGAGTCGCTGGCATTTAAGATAGCGCTCGGAAGAATCATTTTGTTCATTTTTATCTCTATACAAAACTCGCTTGACATTGTTATATAAAATATCGAAGGTATCATTGCCACTGAGCACCATCAAGGCATCGCGAATATTCACTTGGGCATCGCTAAAAAAATAATCGGCGATCTTTTCACCGTCGAAAAAATAGAGTTTCAACATGTCTGGTGGAATGAGGTGGAGCAGGTAATTTTGAAAATTGCGGCGTTCATTTGTGTCTTGTAATACATCATTCTTCCACACCGTCATAGTTTCCTGCAGGTTGTCGCGATGGACATGCCATCGTCTTTCCAACGTATAATCGTTATGCTCCCTGCCTTCAGCCTGGGAAAAGGAAATCCTAATATAGGCAACCATGTCTTCTTTAATTCTGGCATTTCGATTAATTAGTTCCGAGATGGTTTTAAAATAAAATTTGCCAGCGATCTTATAGCCAAAGGCATAGTGTCCATACAGACAGACTTCAATGGCTGTAAACAGCGTTGTCTTGCCAGCACCATTTTTACCGCCTATGACAACAATTTTTTTAGCGGGATCATTAGAACTAAGATCGAATACACAATAATCTTCATAGGAACCAAAATTATATAACTCGATCTTGTTGATTTTCATTGTTCAATCCTTTTTGAATATTTTCAAAGTGCAGCCATCCTTCGTTGAGAATCTTCTCTACTTCCCTAGCTGAAATCTGGGATCGCGTGTAAAATTTTGTGTTATCTACCGCTATCATTAATTTAGACATCAGATCAAAGGGAACATTGTAATCGTCACACAGGGAAGCGATCAGATCCAATTCTGTCTCACTGTACTTCGCCTTCTTGAGAGAGTCCCAAGGCAATCGTTCACCCTTGACAGCAAAATAAATGTCGACCACGCCGCGCCGGCTAAGGTCACCTTCATTCTCCCACATTTGATCAATGACTTTGAGTTCGTCCTCGCTAATCAAATCAAAACCTGTATCAATTTCTAGCTGAAGAAGACGTCGCAACATTTCTTGTCGGGTTTCCATTGTAAAAGGACCACTACCCAAATCACCGCTGGACATCATATAGATGGCACCATTCCTCCGCCGAGCCTCTCGAGCCTCAGGATTGGCTCGCAAATCAATTAGCCAGTTGCGGAAATCTCTTAACGGAATCAATTCAGTTGACCCTCTTTCGATGAAATTTTTTAAGGACTTATCTTCTTTGACCATCGTACAAACCCAACAGCCAAAGCGCGAATTACCTGTCACTTTCATGTTATCTTTGTCAATATGACCAATTACGCTGTCTTCTTCGGTAAGGTTCTCCCCTTGATACATGCTTAATAGATAGTGATTATCAGTTCCCCAGGCAGACATACCGTCACCTTTTAATAGATATTCCCAAACTATATCGTTTTTGACATAAGTTAGGGGGTTGTACACATACGCTTTTTCAATTTGACTATGAGGAGTCAATATTTTGCCTTCGATTTCGTGTTCCGAAATGCTGCGAGAGCGGGCAGAACTCTCATCTTTGCGCACACCGAGAAGGATGACAATTTCACCGTCCTCCTGGATTTTTTTGTAAGTAAATTCATTGGAAGCATTGATCTTAAGGCGTTCTGTACACCAACGGAATCCTGGAGGAGCCGGCGTGGGATAACCTAAGCCGATAACTAAGCTCCAGAATGTCTGCTTGACATCTGGATAAATGATGTGGGCTTCCACGTTGAGATGCTCGAGTTGGCTGGATGCATTAATGGCTTCATTCATCCGATGCATATAGCGTTGGACGATGGGATTTTCCACCATAGTATCCGATGTAACAATATATACTTTCTTAGTGCGCTGCTCAGGTTTTAAACTCTGCAACATTTCCAAGACAAGTTGGCACAACAAGGTGGAATCTTTGCCGCCACTGTAACCAATCATCCAAGGTCTTTGATCATGCAGATAGACCATAGCCATTTCTTTTTTTATTGCTTCAAACTCTTCGAACATATATTAAAAAAAGAAACCCTTTCTTTTATCATTTTATAATATTACTAAATTTGAATGAATATTAATTATATAATCAGCAAATTTTATGTAAGATGACGTTTCTTGTACTGCGACTTCTAGTCATCAAATAATAGATCCTCAGAGATCTCAATATCTAACAGATCAAAATCATTATCTTTTATCATAAAATTATTATCTTTTGTCACTGTTGTTAAAAAATTGTAAATATTATCCATCGTCTCCAAGGGCGTGCTACCAATCAAGGATACTAGTTTGGTCACACCAAAATTGGCAAACTGGGTCAAAAAATCAATCTTATTGAATTCCTTCGACTCACCAAAAGCAAGTTTTAAGCGTTCTTCTTCACTCAGGTCAACAGTTGCCGTCGACAAAATGGCGGATTGGAAATAAATGTCAAGTTTTCCGTCATCGTGGGTGAGAATAACGTTGCGAGCAATATATCGAGGTGCCTGGGAAAGGTCATCCTCTTCAAACACCGCAATTCTTTGATCATACATGATACCAATTGCCGCACTGAGCATAAATAAACTGTAATTGGTTCTCGTGGCAAAGATATCAGAAAGTCTCTCAGTAGCTTGATACCAGGGTGCACCTTTTAAGATAACATCAGATGTTATTTCCATAATTTACCCTCCTTGACGGTGGCAATATTTTTTTCATCATTGCTCTGAAGCGTGTATACATGACCGATATAGTTTTCATCGAAATCACTGTGCAAGTCGTCCTTCGAAAAAATGATGACTTGTGGAGCAAAATTAGGCAACATATCTATCACATTTTGGCGCTGTTCTTGATCTAGTTTTGAGAAAGGACCGTCCAAAACCAGGGGATATTCCTTTTCCTGGAGGCATTCTTCTTCTTTTAACATATTTAAGATACCACCAATATAGGCAAAAGAAACCACTGCAAATTGACCTTCGGACTTAGATTCGTCATTAAAACTGTCTGTAACTTTAACAGCAAACTCTTCAGAAACTGTTACGGACCTGTGACTCGTCAGCATTTGATTTAACAGCCACTGAATATTTGTTTCTAATTTTTGACTGTAATGCTTAGAACGATTCTGGAGACGAAGTTCAAATTCATTTTTGACTTCTTCCATAATCTCTATCTTCAAAGTCGCTTCTCTTCCAGTCTCTGTAGCATCTGTCAACTTATCAAAATCAGCTTTCAATTTTTTGCGGTAGATTTCATATTTAAAAAGTTGCTTTTTAAATTGCGAAATTAATTCATCCAATTCGTCGATTTTTTTTTCAGCTTGCTGTCGGTTAACAACGAGATCTTCGATTTCAGGGCTTTTTCTCTCATCTTCATCCAACGCTCTAATTTTTTCATTACAGCGAACCGCCTCATTACTATGTTTAATTCTTTGTTGGATGCAATTTTTTAATTTCTTTTGCGCATCAGAACTGGTTCGCAACTGCTGTGTTTTTGCTATAAAATTTTGGTATAAACTGGCATATGACAAGGGGGGCAAATAATTAAAATACATTTTCAGATGCTGTTTTTCTTCAGCACTGAGATGGCGACCGCAAATGCAATGATCTACATCTGTGTCCAGCAAATAGCTCAAAAGTTCCTTATTTAAACCCGCAGGCACTTTTGTTGATTGGGCTTGAAAGTTCAATATCTTTGCTGCCTTATCAACAGCTTTGGCAATTAACAATTGAGGAAACATCGCCATAACGGTGTTGCCGAATTCATGCTGATCATTTTTCATATCTTGCTGTCGCATGATGCTTGAGTTTTTTAAATATTTTCTTTCTTTCTCATATTGAACTTTACTCTTAACTTGACCAATATTTTCGGAAATATTACTAACTAAGGCTTTTTGCTTTGCCTTTTCATTGTTTTTTAACTCTATTTGCTGTTTTATATCGGATATTTGCCTTTGTATATTTTCAATCTCTGCTTTTTGGGTATCAATTACTTTGTCACTCCCTGCTGGAGCTTTTTTCTTGTAAAGTTGACCCAATACCGTTGTAGATAAATCAGTGCTTCCAATATGGGCTAACGCCAACTCCAACAAATCCAAGTCAAACATCGAATAAAGGGCCTTGCGTAATTTATTCGCGGATTCCCTGCCCTTTACACGCAGGTCTGCGATCATACTTTCACCATCAAAAAAGAAATACTCAGCCAGTCCAGAAGGTAATAATTTTTCAATGACTTCCTGTGGACGATCTAAGTTTTTCCAATTGTGGTCGTTATCTTGTTTTGATAATCGCAGATCTTGAGCTATTAGGATAGTGTCTATTTTCTTTTTATATTTGCACGTGCGAGTCAATCTATACAGTTCACCATTATGCTCAAATTCAATACTTCCTTTAACATCGAATGTCTTACTATAGGATATGTCATTTTCAAAAGATAAATTATATAGTTTACTTGTAGCCGTTTTGTTAAATTTTACATCACCGTAAAAAACCCACTGAAATAGTTGGTGCAATGTGGTCTTACCGTCACCATTTTTACCATAGATGATGGTTACTCTTCCGTCTGTGGAACATTTTATTGAACCAGAATCCTTAAAATTTCTAAAATTTTCATATTCAATTTTTCGAATTTTCACGATTAAATTCCTCGTCTAATTTATTGGATATTTTTTTGACAATTTCTGATTTTTTTCTTGTTTCATTATTAAAAAATTTGGCCTCCTTGAGTACCCGTTCTTCCTCTTCTATAAAGGTAATCATATTTTTAATGATCAGTTCCCTATTCATCTTCATAATCCTCATCTTTCTCAAAGTCAAATACATCTATGTCTTCCTGAGTCAATCCATACTCTGTCATAAGTTTCACCAAGGTCTCCTTTAAGTCTGGCCAATTCTGGGCAAGTCTTCCATATTCGTAAAACCTGCGCAACTCAATCTTTGCCCAAATGTTCATTTGTAAGCTGGGTAGTACAACGATATCGTAGATCGTTGCATATTTTTTGTCTTTAAATTGACGCAAAATTCTACCTCGACGTTGAACAAATTCTCGATAATCGTCGTTGCTCGATAATATTAGCGCTCCTTCAATCGAAGGAATATTAACCCCTTCATCTAGACAACGAATTGCCACCAAAACGGTGATATCTCCCCTGTTAAAGGATTCAATTAATTGCATCCGCTCATTCATATTCTCCTTTGCCGTAAACTGACTGGGTCTATATCCAAATTTTGAAAGCACCCGCTTGACCGATTGAATATGACGGATCTCCTCTCCTGTAGTATTATCAAACAGTCTTCCATCCCCACAATAGACAATAAAGTGGTTTTGCACAGGAATTTTGCTGATGATGTCGGGCAATTGTTCTTGTTTTTCGCTTGCCATCGAGATGATCCGCAGGCGTTGGCGACAAGCACGGATTAATTTATCACGATCGATGCAAACATTATTTTTGTAGCAAGAACTAATAATTTGATTTTGTTTGTTAAAACGATTTTCTTCCTCGCATGTAGCACGAACGAATAACGGACGGTAATAGTAGGGCACGAGGTAGCCCCGTTCCAATGCCTCTTCTATAGGTAAATCAAATACCTTTCCACCAAAGAATGCCATCAGTTCATTGCCCTTAACTGCCGAAGTTCCACTGAATGGGGTTGCGCTGAGACCTAACATAAAAGGATATTTTTGAATTATTTGTTCATCTCTGCGAGTAAAACGATGGGCCTCATCGACAATCAAAAGGCGTTTGCCCTTATACTTTTCTATATTTTTTCAAATTTATTAGAATAAAAGGACTTGATCGTGGAAATAATAATGAGCTGATCTCTGCTGTTATAATTCGACTTAATGGCGGCATTGGTAATTTGTTTATCCCAGTCAGGGTTCTCCGACGAAACCAGAACAATATTAGCGTCTGGAAAGGCAGCCTTAACATCCTCATGCCACTGTTTGATGAGGTGTATATAAGGTGCACAAATGATAATAGCAACTGGTTGTTGGTTGACCAGGGCTTTGGCAGAATAAATTGCCGTCCACGTTTTGCCAGTCCCCGTTGCCATGACAAAAAACCCTCTATATCCGTTAGCGATCCAGGCCGCAATCGCCTGTTCCTGATAATCTCTTAGGATAATGTCAACCTTATTTTTCTTCTGACGTCTTCTTGCAATAATTTGAATGATCTGTTGGTGGGCTGTCTCCTGATAGTCATATACTTCCACAAATTCATTCTTATTGTTCCATAATTGATCGAACTCTTTATCTTCTTCAGCGACGATTTCTGCACTACCTGACTGCCAGCTCTTGGCAATACGAATCCTCTCGTAATTAAATCGGTAACCGGATAAGCTAGCATTTGGCGACCCGAAAAAAGCAATGACGTTATCATCAAAGTCCCTCAAAATACCTAACTTATCATGATAAATCCCTAAATCGTCAGTGACAGCAATTTTTATATCGAGAATATTTTTGCTAATGAGTTCAATTAGTAGATTCAAAGCCGGGTCGTCTAAAGCTTCAAGCTCAGCCACAAATTCCCTAGTAAAGTTGTTTAAAATATATTCTTCCCGTATCTCATAGCCTAAGCGAATGGCTTGGGCATCCTCTTCTGATAACCTAGGGCTGGCAATAAGTTTGATAGTTCCCCCATTGCGCGCTAAATCAATGATGCCTTCTTCGATGGCTGTCAAAGCACTGGATGTAAAAAAACCCACGCTACGCTTGTACTCTTTTGTACAACTCAAAACTGGATTTAAAAATGCGTCGGCAAAATTGTTATCACCTTTGCTGATATAACTGCGTTGAAGATCCATATCTTGATAATTCATTATATGAACTCCTCTAAATCCTCAAAATCGATATTTTTAATTAGATTATCAAAGATATCATTTTCTGTCCCTAGGATTAAATCACCGATCTCTCGCGGGTTGACATCAATAAAAGGCTTACGATCCATTTGACCTTTTGGAGAAATCAACGGGAAAGAATATTTGAACCAACTATTTGATTGTTCTACCTCCAGATTGCCTGGCCATTTTTTTAAGGTACTATAAATCAACCACTCGTGCCACTGTATATTAATCTGTGGCAAATCGGCTGGCAGAATTAAGGAAGCGATAGGCATAGTTTGGGAAACTTGTTTCGTCAACAGACGATCTAATTCATTTGCCACAGCCGCCGTTACTCCTGTGTCAGCGATCGACATTAAAAATTTATCGTTCACCAACAAATGTGTATTATTGCAGGAATTAATAAAATCTAACATATCTTGAATTACAATATGATAATCATCCGCTAAATGTTTAATCTTCGCAACTGAAATTGTGTCACTGTCTGTGACGATTTTATGTAGAAAATCAGAGGCACGATCGACTTCAATGGCCTGGCGCATAACAAAGGGTCTGAAAAAATAAAATTCTTCAGCAAATAAATATTTAAAAAGACTATAGAGATCGGAACCAAAATTAATAAAATTTCTTGAAAGCAAATAAGGATTCACAGTCTTTATATATTCAATAATTTTATTACAGCTGCAAAACGGATCGTCCTGAAGAAATAAATCAATGACTTGTCTTAAGTAATCAATATCTCGGTCACTTAACTTCAGATGGTTGACATGTAAATAGCTACCAAACAAATTTAAGATCTCGGGCTGGTCAAAGTTAAAGCTAATCATTGCCTGGGTGATCCCCGGAAAGGCTCTGATCAGTTCATCTTTGTCCACAGGAACAGTTGATTTTGCCACATATTTGATAAGCAAGTCATGGTATGTCATGCCTTGATTCTCTTTGGCGATATAGTTTTTCCGGAAATACCAACGACTGTCAAACAATTCCTTTAAAATGCCTTGCAAAAAATATCTGTTATGGACACCTGACGCCACCAATTCATCCTCAAATTCACTGTAAAGGGTATGAAACGAGATTAGTGGAGCTTTGCTGGATTCAATATATGCTTCGATTTCTTCTATCAAGGCAGGTTCAATCGGTAATTCATCCATAACACAGTATGTTCCACGGTCACACAGGATACTATTAGCTGTAAGAGCATTTGCCACAGAATTAATATTATCTTTTAGCTCAAAGTCAAATACTTTTTTAGCAAGTTTTCTCAAGTTAGCATATTCATCTGGGTCATATATATGGATTCCATCTGGATAGTATTGTTTAATAAGAATAGATATGATGTCCCCCACTGTCAAACGTCCTCTGTGGTAAAACTCACCACTCTTTTTAAACTCTGTATCGAAGAGCCTTTCTACCAGTTCAGGTTGACAGGAAAAGCAGAGGGACGTTTGATCAATAAATTCACACCTTTCTTTAAAAGATACTATTCTAGACAGTTTTGAGATATGTGTGCCTATCGAATT
Source organism: Clostridiaceae bacterium (assembly GCA_012520525.1). GTDB lineage: Bacteria > Bacillota > Clostridia > Saccharofermentanales > Fastidiosipilaceae > JAAYOA01. Next base: position 9,435 of record JAAYOA010000102.1, read on the forward strand.
AACTGTCTCTTTGCTAACCAAGATGAAGGAATCTAACAAATCATTATAATAAAAGACAGGCGATTTTATAAATTTAAGGAGGTAGACGAATTCATTGCCAAACTCACCTATGTTTTGGGCGATCGTTCGAGAATCAATGAGAGACACATGACCAAAATCAGCCAAAAATTTATATAGTACTCCTATTCTATACAGTAATCTTTGAAATCTCCACTTTATTTTCATTTCGATCTGCCGGACTCTTTCTCTCGTAACACCAAGTTTTAAACCAATTTCCTTGAGTGTAAGGTTATTAGCTCGACTTGAAAGAACAACGCGATCTCTTTGCTTATCCTTTAAAATCTCTTCGTAAAAAAGATCTTTCTCTTGCGAAAACTCATAATGAAACCATGAAAGAATTGATAAGATGGTCTCAATGTCTGCATCACTGTATTGTATTCTACTATTAAAATAGTTGATAATTTTTTCAAAAGTTATAGTCTCATTTGTAAAGTCAAAGTTTTCGACCAGAAACTGCCAGATCTTTTTTTCTGATTCATTGAGGGCAAACTGTTTAGTTTGAACAGCTTTATATAGAAGATTGATATTAGCGTTCAGACGTCTTTCAGAAAAATTATCTATTAACTCATTAAATTTATTTTTATTATCTATTACCGAAGAAAAAGAGGAAAACATCTCGATGACCTCGGTAATATACGGGGAATCACTGTAACACTTTTCCACTAACTCTATACCTAGCAATTCATAGCCAGTCTTTAATTCTTTAAGGGTTTGCCAATCAAGATCAATTGTTCTTAAAGCAGATATAAAATTATAAAAATCATTACTGTGTGTCTTTTTTGCATCTATTTTTATAAGATATAACACGAACATATCAATCATGTTATGAATTTTTTCGGGATTGTTCAAACATTCTTTCACTAACTCAGAGCCTAAAACTTCATAACCATCTTCTAAATTCTTCATCAATGCAAGAAGTTCCCATGGTTGATCATAATTAAGCAGTGCAGAAAAATCGCCATTAACTACATCTTCAAAATTTAGGTCATATTTTAAATCCATTTTTCTATCCACATTAATTATTCATAATTTCATCTATTATCTTATCTTTGTCCAACTCAAAACAGTCGCTTCATATATTTAATGATAATATATCGCAATCAAAAACAAAAACTCCCCTTAAAACAAACGTCATCTTTGTTCCAAGGGGAGTTGAATTTTCTTTTATTTATCTATGGTAATGTCTGGATTGTGTTTAACGAGCGTAATCAGTTACTCTCGTTTCGCGGATCATGCTGATCTTAATTTGACCCGGGTAGTTCAGCTCATCCTCGATCTGTTGACCGATTTCCCTTGCCATCAATGCCATGTCTTCGTCCTGTATCTGGTCAGGAATAACCATGACGCGAATCTCACGGCCTGCTTGAATGGCGTAACAATTATCGACTCCACTGTAGTTCTTAACAATTTCCTCTAATTGCTGAATTCGTTTAACATAGGTCTCAATATTCTCCTGACGCGCTCCCGGTCTTGCAGCTGATAGAGCATCTGCTGCAGCTACAAGGACAGCGATACTGTTGGTCGGCTCGACGTCACCGTGGTGAGATTCGATCGCATTGATAACAGTCGGATCTTCGTGAGCTTTGCGAGCAATCTCTGCGCCAATCTCAATATGAGAACCTTCTGTCTCATAGTCGATAGCCTTGCCAATATCATGTAGCAATCCTGCGCGCTTGGCCATATCAACATCAAGACCAAGTTCGGCAGCCATGAGACCGGCAAACCAACATACTTCGATGGAGTGTTTTAGAGCATTCTGACGGTAACTTGTGCGGTAGCGCATACGTCCCAACAAGCGGAGCAGATTCTCATCTAAGCCCATCACACCTGTTTCGAAAGCCGTGCGGTCACCTTCTTCCTTGATTGTCTGATCAAGTTCTTTTTGTGCCTTTGCTACTGCCTCTTCAATACGTGCCGGATGAATACGCCCATCCTGAATCAACTTCTCTAGTGCGATGCGCGCCACTTCACGGCGGATCGGATTAAAGCTCGACAGGATGACTGCCTCGGGGGTATCGTCGATGATTAAATCAACGCCGGTCAATGTTTCAATCGCTCTAATGTTGCGACCTTCGCGACCGATGATACGACCCTTCATATCATCATTGGGTAATGTGACAACAGTCACCGTAGATTCCGAAACATAGTCAGCGGAATAACGGTGGATTGCCGTAGCAATGATGTCTTGTGCCATAATGTCGGCACTGACCTTCGTCTCATCTTCCATCTGTTTATACATGACAGCCATATCATGACGATATTCTTCACGGGCCGAGTCTAAGACAACAGTACGTGCTTCTTCTACGGTCAGACCGGAGATGCGCTCTAGTTCGGAAAAGATTTTCTCTTCTTGTAAGCGAGCCTGTTCCTTCATCTCTTCAACTTCTGCCAGTTGTTGGCTCAGATCATCACGCTGTTGCTCAACGTTGGCAAGTTTGCTGTCTAATGACTCTTCCTTCTGTTCAATCCGATTGCGCTCCCTCTGCAACTCAGACTTGCGGTCACGCACTGATTTCTCCAGTTCAAGCCTCGATTTATGAATCTCTTCCTTTGCTTCCAGCAGCAATTCATGCTTCTGGCGTTCTCCCGATTTTTGAGCTTCCCCCAACAAGCGCTTTGCTTCTCGCTCTTGCTGTTCCTTGGACTCTATCAGGGCTTGTTCTCGTTTACTTAATCCCTTGTGAAAATAAATCACGCAGGCAACGATACCTATTATGAGACCCACAACCAGACTGATAAATATATGCAGCCAGTTTATGGTAATCACCTCCAATATTCTATTGTCAAATTGCAAATATATGTCGTGGTACAAAATGATTGCGCACTACGGAATAGATTATATCATATATTTAAACCTGCGTTCCATTTGTCTAATAAGATCCTACACAAAAGATTAAATAATAATTTTTTTCTAAGGTTTTCTTGCGTACCGCCTTCTACCTAACTATGATTATAATGTTGCGCCCTGCAGTCCTCTGACTTTTTGACAAAGGACGAGGGTGCGCCGAAACATTAAGCCCAATCATCTACCAGATGTTTGAGTTGCTATGCAGATTTCAGGTATGAATATGATATTAAGATGGATTGTCACAGAACAAGATCACGGTCGCCGAGCGGTGGATGTCCTTTGCGAACGAACAGGTATGTCCCGATTATTAGCAAAACGGGTGCGTCTATACGGTCTTTTGACAGTAAACGATAAGTTTCACCGCATGATTGACCCTGTTCAGGCTGGTGATATCATGATAGCCACATACACAACCGATGCTGAAATGCCCTTTGGGGAACGCTGTGCCCCCAGTCATGACATCGATATTCTTTTCGAAGACGACTGGTTTCTCGTTGCCAACAAACCGCCCCACTTGCTGACCCATCCATCCTATACTGGTGAAGTTGAAAGTCTAATCACTTATCTTAGCAAGTATAATCTGCACCCCGTGAGCCGTTTAGATCGTCAGACTTCGGGGCTTATTGTTTTGGCAAAAAATGGTCATGCCCACTATGTGATCGGTAAAGAAAAAATGCTCAAACACTATTTGGCGTTAAGTTTCGGAAGTTGGTCCCCATCTCCCTCTTCAAGTACACCTCCGAGTTGGGATGGAACCATTGACCTTCCCATCGGGCGTTTGCCTGGAAGTATTGTGGAACGAATGGTCACCGAGTCAGGCAAAAGAGCAGTCACTCATTACAAAATAGAAAAACAATGGTCTTGCAAAAAAGGTACTGTCAGCCGTCTCTTAATTCAATTAGAAACAGGTCGTACCCACCAAATCAGACTGCATTGTCTAGCCACCGGTCATCCTCTAGTAGGGGAATCTTTATATGGTTGGGACAAACTATCAACTAAACAGCAAGAAAACATTCGACCTTTAGCTGAACACTTATCTCCCCTCATTGACAGACAAGCACTTCACGCTACTCGTCTCGGACTTCACCACCCCATCAGTGGCGAACATCTAGAATTTAATGCGCCACCGCCGGAGGACTTTGTCAAGATCGAAACCCATTTGGACGCCCTCTGTCAGATCCCTTCCGATGTAAAGGATTAACCTTTACCTTTTTTCAACAAGCTAAAGGCGGAAGGAAATATCAAACAGGATAGCAATAAGTTAAATACAATTAAAATACCAAAAGCCAAGTAAAATGTTTCAGGCGTAAGAATCACAATGACCCCTGCCGCAATACTTGGCATAAGCAGCAACAGACTGATTAGCATCCTTAAAAAGTTATAAAGTAAACCTGTACTCAAGCCGCCAAAAATTGCAGTTGCCAAAACAGCCTGAGCTTGAATAGATAGGATTACTGAGATCAGCACAAGAACCACTACTAAAATCTTTAGTGGCGCGACCCCTGAAATCACACCTAACACAATTGCACCTGGAAGTGCATCTTTGCAGCGGGCCAAAAACCCGCTTAGCATGGCAGCCAAGACTTTCTGCACCGATCTGCCGGGCAGATAGTAAAATTGATCCATTTCAAGTTCATCCTGAAACGTCGATGTAGCCAAGAAAAATAACATATCATAGGTAAAAATCAATAGATAAATAACCATTTTTATATCTGAATTTAGATTCGGAAAAAAGATATGTAGAGCCACAGCAATAAGAAACAGAATGACTGTATTAAGACCAACACCTAGGGGACGACGACGTTTTTCTTCAACTTGTTGTCGGTAAAATATGGTCATAGGTCCCCACCCTTTACCGATGCCACTTTTAATCTTATCTTTTTTTAGAAAG
>JAAYOA010000103.1 GCA_012520525.1 Clostridiaceae bacterium
CCCTCAATGTCCCCTGACGTTGTCTGCATAGAGAAACGATCAGCCTTACAGTCATACAGTTCCAGATCTCCACTTGTCGACTGGACGTCGATCATCTTTGCCTCGACTTGATTTAGGACTACATCGCCTGAAGAAATGATGGCACTGACCGAACCACAGTTGACGTCTTTGATTTCCAATTCGCCCGATTGGCTGACAAAGTCCACTTCAAAGGAAGACGTGTTTTGGGGCACAAGAATCCGGTACCCATAAAGATGTCTCTGCAACCAATTTCTGCCACTTCTTTCCGCCAGCGGGTTGACATCATCGGTCAAATAGATTCTGCCGTCCCGCAGCCAATTTTGCTCTTTGTTAATAGTTTCATCCTTTATTTTTTTATAAAAACTAACCTGAAGGACTACATTGTCTACCTCTTCGCTGCTTTGGACCACCAATTCACTGGAAGACAAATTGAATTCCACCCCCGTCGCCTCACCGGGGGAAAATTCTGCCACGGTCTCAAACTCTCTATTTTTACCTGTAGCGAAGAAGATCGGAAATGATCCTTTTCCGATTGTGGCAAAAGACAGACCCGCTATGATCAATAGGGCGATCGCTCTAATAAAGTGAGGCAGAGCATTAATTCTTTGATTATTTCGATACATCGTCTCGCTCCCTTAAAATCTCTCGTTGGTTTTATTTGATCTCACTAAAACGATAATGCCTTTGACTAGCGCATCCAAAGCTCCGCCGACCAGGAAAATAATCCATGTCAAGTGCCAGGCCCTGGTCAAAAAACTGACTAACAGATAGATGGCAACGATCAACAGCCAGATGGCTCCACCGAAGACTTGTGTCTTTTTCTCACTCTCTTCATGTTCTTGGCGCCAGGTTTGGAAATCTTGTACAAACTGGGCTGGCGGCGCTTCTTTGTTTTTTCCTCCGTAGAGGGTGTTAGCCAGAATAACCAACGCAGTGGCGATGGCAGCAATGACAAACATCATAACAACACCAGGTTCCGAAGGAATGGCGACCACCGCGGCCACCGATATGACATAGAGACCTATACCCACCGAAAGAAGAATCGCTCGGCGCTTATTCTTTTGTGCTTGACGTCGGTAATAATCTTCCCTAAGATCGGTTTCTCCAGTCTGATATGGAACGGAACGGAGTTCTCTGCTGATTTCCTCAAAGTCTCCCACTGAATTAACAACTTTGCTGTAGGCAACCTGTTCGCTCATGCCCATATCAATATAATTGGCATATTTGGTCAGCAGACTATCTAATAATTCATATTTTAATGCCTCTGCTTCTCCCGAAGGCGGGACGTCTGCAAATAGCCCTTCTACATAGAATCTAATCTGTTCCTGCATGATATGTTTCTCCTTTTATTAATCTGAAAATCAGTTTAGCGGTCTCTTCCCATTCGGCGATCATAACCTCTAATTGGTCACGTCCAGACGGTGTAATTCTGTAATAGCGCCGGCGGGCAGCAGTGTGTTCCGTGCCCCAATACGACTCAATGTACCCGCACTTTTCTAGACGTCTGAAAGCTGTGTAAAGTGTGGCTTCTTTTATTTCAAAAGCACCATCTGAAATCTCTAAAATCTCTTTGTTGATCTCATAACCATAGCTATCGGACTTAGCGAGCCGTGCAAGTAAAATTATGTCGGTGTTCCCGCGCAACAGATCTGCTCTAATGCTCATGTCCACCTCCTTCATTTATGTACATTCTAATTTCATATACCTCGCCTGTCAAGGTATATCATGAATTTAATATTGCCTTAACATAGCCCTTACATAAGCGGCATTTTCTCCTAAATCTACCCACTCATTGTCGTTTAAAAGTATAATTTCGCGGTTTTTTGAACGAACAATTTGACCTACTATTTATTTTTGTAAAAAAATCGGTTGCATATTGCTGTCTAACGGTCTGCTATTTCGCTCTTTCTTTTTTCAAGTAAAACAGGTAATATGTAGCTAATTAGTTTGGTTAGCTGTAGCTAACCCGTGAGATATAAAATGACTTATTGTCTAAGGACACTGAACAATTAAGGATTTCGTTTTAATGGCATACAATGACATCAGACCGTTTTATAGCCACTGTTTTGAAACAGTTATTCAAGATGAACATCATACCGTCCTCCGCGTCCTGCCGGAGTTTGGAGCGGGACAAATCATCATCTTTCCCATCTTGCCTGGGATGTTATTTTACAATGCCCACTATTGGCTTAAACCCGTCACGGGACTTCAGGTGGGCATCAATTATAATGATATGTATTTGGTACATTACGTCTTGTCGGGCTCAGCATACACTCGCAGTGAGGACGGGCTGGTGGCTCGCATTCATGCCGGCGACTGTCTCTGTTATTCCGGTGATTTTCACTTTGCCGAGGGAGGTACATCCGCAGATTCCATCAATTGCCTCTCATTTTATTTGGATCGCACCGCAGTTCATCAGTCCCTGAGGGAACATTATCAACTTTCAGATGAAGAGATGGCGGGTTACCGGGATACATTTATGACCGAGAAGAAAATGGTGTTGATAGCCGCCGATCACGCTGTGATTGAACGGAATGCTCGACTCCTCGAATACATAGAGAACTGTGACATTCTAAAAATCAAAGCTGCCACCTTGGACTTATTGATGCTATATGGCGAATTATTCAATCAATATAAAGGCAAGAATGACCGCTTCTACCCCAAGGATATTGTGCAAAAAATTGAGGCAATTGCTCAGCACATGGCTGCCTATCCTGATCAGAAGGACACCCTTGACGATCTAGCTGAACAATTTAATATCAATAAGACCTATATCAAAACTATTTTTAAAGACATCTATGGTCTACCCCCTATGCGCTATTGGCGGTCGCTGCGAATGGCAGAGGCAAAGTCATTGCTGGAGGCAGGCACCCCTGTCTTGGATACAGCCCTCGCCGTGGGATATGACAATCCCTCCAAGTTCGCCCAAGTCTTTCGGAAACACTACGGCTGTCTGCCCTCCAAAGTATGAAACCAAGGTTATCGCTAAGGCGAAGATTGCGATCAAAGCTGGGACTAAAACTAAAGCTGTTATCGAAGCATTAGTCAAAGGCACCACCCGACTGTCTGTATTGCCATTAATGTGCCTAATTCATTTGAGTTCACCAAAGGAAAGCTTTTAAATTTTATTTTACCTTTTGGAGCTAATTTTATTTATAGCTGTCAAACAAAGGCAGGAGAACAGCGACCGATTGGGCTATTTTATTTCCGTCCGGGTTAGATCAGGCTAACCAGATGGCGTATAACTTCTATATAAAGATATGGAGGTTAGCCCATGAGTGCTTATTTTAAAATCATTACATTTGCTCGTAACAGCAAAATAAAATTCATTTTTTCCGTTACTTTTCTCGCCATCGCCGTCCTCTGCGGCATAATGCCATTTTACTTTTTATCCAAAATTCTAGTTACCATGCTGCAGACCCAGACTTTTGCAGCCAACCTAATTATTCAAACTGGATTGGGTATCGCCATCGGTTTTATTTTGAAACACGCCACCTACGCCTTGGGCTTACACTTGTCTCACAATGTTGCCTACAATGCTTTAGCAAATATGCGACGTCAAATGTCCGACAAAATCATGAAGGTCTCTCTAGGCACCATCGAAGCTGAAGGGCAGGGCGGTCTCAAGAAACTTTTTGTCGAAGGCATTGAGGATATGGAACTGATTCTGGCCCACGGGGCACCCGAAGGCATAGCAAACACCTTAGGTGTGATAATTTTGCTGATCACCCTCTTTGCTATAGATTGGCGACTAGGTCTCGTCTTGCTTATGACTGTCGTAATAGGATTTTTCATTCTAACTGGTACCATCAAAAAGGGCTATGCGTTGATCAGACCTTATTATGCAGCCGCCGCACAGATGAATGATACATTAATCGATTACATCAACGGTATGGACGTGGTCAAAGTCTTTAACCGCACCCACGGCACATTCGAAAAATTCGTCAACGCCGTGACCTATTACCGGGACTTTACGTTTAAGTGGACGGAGGCATCCATCAAAGGAATGACCGCCTACATCAGTATCTTTACCACACCCCTCATCCTCATGTTACCCGTCGGACTGATCCTCATATTCAATCAAATCATCACCATAGACGCCTTTGTCTTTGCCTGTCTCGTTGCCATGAGCATAGGCACGTCGCTAACTCGCATGGTAACTTTTTTTCCGAGTGTAGCCCAAATTTCCGAAAAGAGTCGGCGCATCTTTAGGTTCCTTGACCTGCCTGAATTAAAAACACCGTCCCAACCGCGCCGTCCCGAAACCTTCGATGTCTCGTTCGACGACGTCCACTTCAAATATAACCCTGAAGCCAGGGAAGAAACCATCGACGGGGTCAGTTTCACCACGCCCAACAACACCATCACAGCCCTGGTCGGCGAATCAGGTTCAGGCAAGTCTACTTTGGTCAAACTGCTCCTCCGCTTTTGGGACTATGATGTCGGTGAAATCCGCATCGGCGGTATACCGATCAAAGAAATAAACATCCCCGAACTCATGAAAATAACCTCCTACGTCTCCCAAGACAACTATCTATTTAACATGACGATCCGGGAAAACCTACTCATCGGCAACCCAGATGCCACCGAAGAACAGTTAATTGCAGCCCTCAAAGCTGCCAACGCCTACGACTTCGTCATGCACGAACAGCAGGGACTGGATACGTTGACCGGACCCGGCGGCGCCAAACTTTCCGGCGGCGAAATCCAGCGCATTGCCATCGCCAGAGCCATTCTTAAGAACGCTCCCATCCTTATTTTGGACGAGGCAACATCTTTCACCGATCCCGAGAACGAAGAGTTGATTCAAGCAGGACTGAATCGCCTCATGGGCGGCAAAACTGTCTTCGTCATCGCCCACCGCCTTTCAACGATCGAGCGGTGCGACCAAATCGTTCTGCTAGACGAGGGCAAAGTGGTCGGTCTTGGCACCCATGATCAGCTGATTGCCACAAGCCCCCTTTATAAACAGCTGTATAGCCTCAGCACACGCAGCCTCAATTGGGAAATAGGAGGTCAAAACCATGTTTAAATTTTTAAAAATATACGCAGACTTCGCCCACAATCATCGCAGTCGCTTTATCAAAAGTTTAATTTTCAGCTTCCTGCAAGTCGGCATGATGAACTTTCCGCTTTTGATTTTTGTCTACAGTCTCGACCTCATCCGCCGACAGGCTCTTAATCCAGCGACCATCATAAAAGTCACCGCCATTCTAATTGGCGTGTTCATTTTGCGGATCATTTTTCTGCATCTTTTTCACAGATACCAAACATTTGTCAGCTACGACATTGGCAGGGACGAGCGGGTCAAGATCGGTGACCACTTCCGCCGTCTACCTTTGGGCTTCTTTAGCGAAGGAAACTTGGGTAGGGTCTCCGCTGTCTTAAGTCAGGATCTTAATTTTTTTGAAGAACATTCTATGAACAGCGTGGCAGAGCTTATCAATGCCATATCCATGCTTCTGATTGGACATATTTTCCTCTTGTTCCTTGACGTGCGCCTGGCCCTCTGTTCTATAGCGATTTGCCTGATCGGCATGGCTGCATTTAAATGGATTTTAAATATGTGCATGGAGGAATCTGCCCTGCGACAAAAACAGCACCAGAGTCTGACGACAAGTTTTCTTGAGTTTTTGTTGGGCATCAGCATCGTCAAAGCTTTTCCCCACAACAACCGCATCATTGAACGCCTGCAGCAGACAATCAGCAAGACCAAGGATCAGTCCATCCACTATGAAGTACGCTTGTCTTTGCCTGTCATTATATACAGGTGTGTATTCGCCATCGGTTCTGGATTATTGACCTATCTGGCAATGAATTTCTTCGCAGTGGGGGAGCTTTCATTTTTCTACGCAGTGGGTGTAGCGGTATTTGCCTTTTATATCTATCTGCCTCTGGAAGCTCTGTCCTCCACCGCTGCCATGATCGGCATTGTACAAGCAAATATCGACCGCTTCAAGGATCTGATCGAGACGCCTGTCATCGACGCAGACGGCAAAGAGATCACCGTGGAAAATCACGATGTGGAATTTGACGATGTGAGTTTTGCTTATGAGAAACGTCAAGGTGTACTCCACAACATAAATGCCACATTCCCCCAGGGTACAATGACCGCCTTGGTCGGACCATCGGGTTCTGGCAAGAGTACCATGGCCAACTTGATCATGCGCTTTTGGGATACCGATAGTGGTTCGATCAGGTTAGGCGGTCACCCTCTCAAAGAAATGACCTGTGACAGTGTGCTGAATGAAATGGCTGCGGTTTTCCAGAGAGTCTATTTATTTAACGATACCATTCGCAATAACATTCTTTTCGGCGATCCTGAAGCTACAGAAGAAGAAATGATCGCCGCTGCCAAGGTCGCCGCTTGTCACAACTTTATTATGCAGCTGCCCGAAGGTTATGACACCCCAATCTCAGCCGGTGGCACCAGTCTTTCCGGCGGTGAAAAGCAGCGCATCTCCATCGCCCGGGCGATCCTCAAAGACGCACCTATTGTTATTCTCGACGAAGCCACTTCGGCAATGGATCCGGACAATGAGCATCACATCCAAGCTGCACTGAATGCCTTAATTAAGGATAAAACGGTGGTCGTCATCGCCCACCGCTTGCACACCATTGTTCAGGCGGATCAGATCCTCGTCCTCGACCAGGGCAAAATAGTAGAGCGGGGACGCCACGATGAGTTACTTGCTAATGAAGGACTGTATAAACATCTGTGGCAAAAGCGACAACTGGCTTCGTCCTGGCAGATTGGCAAAGATATGACATAAGGGATCATAAATGTGGTCGTCACAGGAAGATGGTGTGTCAATCAATTTGACACAATATGAAAAGCCGCCGGTTGATAATCTTTTTGCTAACAGCTCCTAGATCGTTAACCGACGGCCTTATTATTTGTTGTAATTAAAGTTTAAATTTTAATTGGACATGATATCGTACCTGCGCAAACATTAGCAAATGATCCTCGGTAACTTTGCACAAAGCAAGAATAACTTCTGTATCCTATCCAGAGCAATATATTTTGTCGCTATTTAAACTTGATTCCCCATTCGCGGAACAGTTGATCAACTTGTGTCATAAGCTGGACGGAATCTGTCCCCAGCATATCTTCACATTCGGTGAGACCGGCTTCAATGGCCTTCTTTACTGCCATCGCCTCAAACTCAAATCCATTGCAGATGTCTTCTGCCGTGAATGTTTCCACCACCCATGGCTCATCCTCTTCCTCGCCCAGAGCATAGATCTCTGCTCGCTCGGGATGGATAAAGCTGGGCACAACAATTATGCCTTCACTGCCATAAATCCGCGCAACGTTGTCATATTTTTGGATCACCGAAGCGCCGGTTTTGGCTAATTTGCCGTCTGCATAACTAGCCATAGTCACCATATCCAGGTCGACGCCACTTTGGGGATCTAAATTAGCATAGCCCGCAAGTTGATCCGGCTGTTGGTCCAAGTAGAAAGCTGCCATAGATAGGGGATAAATGCCCACATCTAAAAGAGCGCCGCCGCCCAACTCTAAATTATACAGGCGCAGATCATTTTCCGGGTCCCCGACAAAACCGTAATTCGCTTCAAACATATTGATCTCGCCGATGCGACCCGAGCGAATCCATTCTTTTACTTTTTGATTGACAGGGTGAAAGCGACACCACATACCTTCCATGAAGAAAAGTTCTTTTTCCTTGGCCAGGTCTACCATTTCTTTGGCTTCGGCGGCGTTCATCGCGATCGGTTTTTCCACGAGAACATGTTTGCCCGCGGCGAAAGCAACTTTTGCACAGGCCAGGTGCTGAGGATGAATAGTGGCGATATAGACGATGTCCACGTCCTCCCGGCTAGCCAATTCCTCATAGGAACCACAGGCGACGGCATCCGGAATCTTCTGTTGCTCTATAAAGTCAGCCGCTCGCTCTCTGCTGCGACTGCCGACGGCTGTAATCCTGTGGTCATCGAGTGCCAATAAGGCCTGACTGAACATCTTGGCAATATTGCCTGCTCCCATAATGCCCCAACGCAAAACGGTCTGATTGGACATGAATAACCTCCTCATATCATGGTTCATCCTATCACTTTGAACATATTATGCTTCTATACCATCGTCCTAGAACGACTGACGGAAAATGATATTTTACAACATCACACCGCAAAGTTGTTCCACTCGGTACATCCTGCGCCTTATTTTAGAAAACGAATATATCTGCAACTGATCATGTATAAAAATGAATTTCAACAGCAAATATTTCAATTAATGCAAGCACATTGCTAGTATTATAGCTTATTTCATAGATATAAGGAAAAATCAGTCTTTATAATTCTTCGTAGGTCAAATGTATAAAAAATTGACACACTTTAAATAAATAACTGCTCTCGAAAACAACTTAATCGAGCGGCTAAAAGCATCTTTTAAACCCACTTTGATTTACTAAACCTCAGTTCTAGCACCTGCACAAACAATGACTTTTGTAAACAGTCTGTTAAAACTACTTCCAAAAGTAAGCATTCGCTAACTTAATATAATTTAAACATATAATTTATATTAATAGTAGTTGCAGGTCATATTCATATAATTATAATAGGCTTATAAGCAATTTCATTTGCCACACGATTAATACTGTATGGATAACCATTCACCACTCTCCATACTATAAATTTTATTGCGGCAAATCCTTGGGTAAACAGCTTATATCTGAACTACAACAATCCTAGGAGGTAGAGCATGAAAAAACAAATCAAAAATAACGTTAGTTGGGTCGGATACATCGATTGGGAGTTGGAACAGTTCCACGGTGATGACTATTCCATTATGAATGGTTCCAGTCAAAATGCCTATTTGGTACAAGAAGAAAAGACCGTCCTGATCGACACAGTTTGGGCACCCCATAGCTTTGAATTCGTTGAAAATCTGAAAAAAGAAATTGACCTCAACGACATTGACTATATCATTGTCAACCACGGTGAAGTAGACCACTCCGGATCCCTGCCCGCTTTGATGACAGAGATCCCTGATACCCCCATCTACTGTACCGCCAATGCCGTCAAGAGTCTGGAAGGACAGTACGGCAAACACAACTGGAATTTCAATGTCGTCAAAACCGGTGACTCCTTGGACATCGGCAACGGCAAGCAGCTTGTTTTTGTGGAAATGAAAATGCTCCACTGGCCGGATTCCATGGCAACCTATATGACCGGTGACAACATTCTTTTTTCCAATGACGCTTTCGGTCAGCACTATGCCGTCGAAGAGATGTACAACGACAAGGCCAACCAATGCTTGTTATGGAAAGAAGCCATCAAATATTACGCCAATATCTTGAATCCTTTCTCACCTTTCGTCACCAGAAAGATCAAAGAGATCGTCGACCTCAACCTGCCCATTGATATAATCGCTCCGAGTCACGGTGCCATCTGGCGCGACAACCCACTGCAGATCGTCGAAAAATATGTAGAGTGGGCAGATAACTATCAAGAAGATCAGATCACCATCGCCTACGACACTATGTGGGACGGCACCGCTAGAATCGCTCACGAAATTGCCCGAGAGATTTCCAAGCAGAGTCCGGACACCGTTGTAAAAGTATTCAATGTAGCAAAAATGGACAAAAACGAAATCATGACCGAAGTCTTTAAGTCAAAGGCAATCGCCGTCGGTTCCCCCACCGTGGGTAACGACATCCTCTCCAGCGTTGCCGGCTGGATGGCCTTCCTGAAGTCATTAAAATTTAAAAATAAAAAGGGCGCTGCCTTTGGCTGCTACGGTTGGAGCGGTGAAAGTGTCAAGGTCATCAAAGAAAAACTAGCCGACGCAGGTTTCGCAGTCGTCGAACCCGAAGTAAAATCCCAATGGAATCCCAGCGAAGCAGACTTCGCTAACATCCCCGCACTAGTAGAAGGCTTGCTCGCCTAACACGCAAACAAAATCGGAACAAAAGGAGTGAAAAATGAGTTACGAAAATTGGCAGGACAAAGTTAAAGATTTTCAAAAAATTGATGTGCGCCACGTGCAAGGTAATTTTTTTCCCGGTCTGCAGAAACGTGCAGCTGCTCTAGAGATTGGTGAAGGTCTTGAAATTATCCAGACCTTTGAACCCCATCCCCTGTATGCCGCCTTGGGTGAGCTGGGTTTCGAATATCACACCGAGCAAGTTAGTGACGGTGAATATCACGTCTACTTCTACCGCACAGAAAAATCAGCTTCCTGTGTCGATGCGCCATTCAGACCCCTGGCTCTGCTCAACTACCCATTGATCGACGAAAAATTGGGGGAACTAGCAGCAGACTTCTGGGAACTGACTTGGCAGAATGAAAATCGTTTCCTGTCCTACGAAATGCGGCTGCTGCTGTCATTGACGAACGCCGTAGGAGCCGGGCGAATGCGCCAAGCCACTCGCGAACTCATTAAAGCTTATATCCACGGTTTGGATTCGGCCGCTCTAGACGATGTCTTCGAACTCTTGGCCTGGAATCAAGGCATCGGTTTCTTTAGTTCGGAAATCGGACCCTCCGCTCTGTTCCAAGCATATAAGATGATTAAAAAGATGGAAAAACGTGGTGCCGCCAGGGAAGATATTTATGAAGCTTTGAAAAAAGAATTCAGCGAAAAGAATCCTGATGTGCAAGTTTGAGTTTTCTCAATCGGATCTTTTTTCTTTACACGTTTAAAGACACTTTATTCATTCAAGTTAAAAGCCTCGCAACTCTACATTGCGAGGCTTTTAACTTGAAAATGGGATTTGTTCCTAAAGGTATTATGTATTCTTGAACAACCGAATCCCATGTCTTCAACGGATTATTCGGGTATTATTAAGTTATATTGTTTGCGATATATTGTCGAAAGATGCTAATCTTATCTTTAATAATTCGTTAATATAAAAACAATTCACTTCGCATGAAAGACCCGAACTCTTGACCATCGCACATCAACCCCTGTTTAAGCTCTGCTACGACGAACCCTATCTACAAGGCACATTGATCGAACGCAACAATCGATTCCTCTGTCATGTGCTACTAGACGGCAGCCCTGTTTCCTGTCACGTACCCAACACCAGTCGACTAACCGAATTGCTCGTGCCCGGTGCGCCGGTAGGCATTTTAAAAGCCAGCAACCCCAATCGAAAAACCGCTTACGACCTCGTCACTGTTGAGTACAAAGGAACGACGGTAAACCTTGATTCTAACTTGCCCAACCGCTTCACCCAACTCCTAATTGAACACAATTATTTTCCTGAATTTAGGGAGCTTAAATTATTAAAACCAGAATCCACCTATTTGGATTCCCGCTTTGACTTCTATTGGGAACGAGAGTCCTTTTTGGCAAAAAAAGATCCAGCGTCAGAACCCGTCAACGGCAACAGCTGTCTTTATCAGGCGGACACCTTGACTGAAAATAAATTCGCTGGTTACATCGAAGTTAAAGGCGTCAATTATGTAGAAAATGGGATCGCCCAATTCCCAGGCGCCCCGACAATCAGGGGCGTAAAACACTTGCACACGTTGATGGATGCCTACGATCAAGGCTTTGACGCCGCAGTTATTTTTATCATTCAGCGCAGCGACGCCCATATATTTAGACCACATGAAACGATGGACCCCTTGTTTGCAGCCACCCTGCGCCAAGCAGCAGCCCACGGCATTAAATTGTTAACGGCCAGCATGGTCGTACAAGGAAAATGTGTAACGCCCACTCTAGAAGGTCCAACGATTGATCTAAACCCGGTCTAAACAAAAAATCAAAACTCCTATAAAAATTTTTATGGAAAATTGGGGTCAAATAAACTGTCATAACGATCAATTTCAACCTCGCGAATTCATCTTCCACAAAACAAGTTGAAAACCTGGATCGTCAATCAATTCAGCAATAAAATCTAGTTAAGGTCGTTCGACTCGAAATGACATCAGACAAAAAACTTGAATCCCTTTACCTTTACCAAAGGCAGTCAGACCTTCCCCCGTCGTTGCCGTCAGCCCCACCCTGTCAGCAGAGATTCCTAACAACGAACTTATTGACTCTTTTATCGCGTCTATATAAGGTTTTAGCTTTGGTCGACGTCCCTCCAATGTGATCGATACATGAAGAATTGTCGTGCCTGGAGGCAGGGTATTAAGGGCTTCTTGCAAATAAATAGCCGAATCTTTGACCCCCTTACGGCAGAGTTCATCGGCTAGACCGCCGAGGATATTTACACCCGAAAGTCCCGATATCGCATTCGTCAAGGCGTGTAAAATGACATCGGCATCACTGTTGCCGGCCAGTGCCGGACAGCCTGGAATGGGCACACCGCCAAGTTTAAGGATTTGATTTCTCTCCGGCAGTGCCATTGAATCAGAGGTACAACTTGCAATTTTCTTTTGATTAGAGAAATTTACCGCCGACTTTTGCCCAGCACGAGAATAAATTGCTGTGGGTGAATGAATGTCTACAAAGGAATCGGTCTCAGCTAGTGAAGGATTCTCTTCTAGCGAATCGACCTCTATTAGTGAATCACTCCCCTCCAAGAAGTTCATCTCCACATGAGAATTGACTTCTACAAAGCGGTGGCTGTCCTGACCAATTGTTGTCACAAACTCAACGCCCATTTCATCTCCTTTAAATAATAGATATAAGACAAAATAGACTGCGATCGCAGTCTTAATAAATTAAGATCTTTCCTGATGTTCTTCAATAAAATCACGTATGGAGTTAACGACCTCACGGTTCCAGCCCTGGACAAATCCCTGACCGCTGCCCTGCCAAATAAAATATGTTGTCGGCAAAAGTTGTCGCTGAAAGCTATCAAACAGTGGCACATCGGCATCTGGTGTCACCAGTAAAATACAGGCTTTAGACCGATAATGCTCCGCCAGACTCTCGGCATCAGCCATTAAATGATGGGCGTGCTCAGCCAAGTGATCATAAAAAATAACCACCACTGGCACTCCCGCACCACCAACGAGACCTTCCAAGTCTTCGACATAGCGGTGGCGCACACCTACAACACCGTCTTCGTCCCCTTCCCACGTCAGGGCAACGATATCATCCAGATAGGATTCCGGTCCTAGGTAATCATGCCAGGAGACCGAACTCTCACCTTTAGATCCAGTCTTATTTTTCCCACCGCAACCAACTGTTGGAAAAATAAGAGCCAGCAGTAAGACTGCTAACACAATTCTAGATCGTCCCCCGATTTTTACGTTGTCAGAACGGTTGGCGGAAACTTGCTGTGAAATCATGATGACTCTATTATTCCTTTCAAAACAGCATAAATTTGAGGAAAAACCTGTTCCAACGTCTGACTATTATATTTATTTTGTTCTTCAACTGGCTTCGCTAAAGAGCCAACGGTATCCAAGAGAGGCAATCCCATGCGTATCGCTGCTACAGATGGATCTCCAGCTAGACCCCGGGTACCACCTTCGTTATACACCAACCCACTGCAAGACACTTGACTCCAATCCAGGAAATTTCTGACTTGCTCACACCGGCTCAAAGTCTCAGGTTCCCCGGTAGTGATCAGTAACGTTGTATCGAATGGAATACCCGCAAAAAGTTGAAGCGGCACACTGCCACCCTGGGACGGGATATCTATCAGCATGATGTCCACATCTTCCCACTCGGTAGCAGACCAGAATTGCTGAGCCACTCCAGCCATCATGGGACTCTCCCACAACAGTGGTTCACTCGGATCAGACATAAAATTAGCAAAAGACAAGGTCTGGATTCCGCTCTCGGTCTTATGGGGTAAGAAAAACTCACCTGCCAAAACCGTCTGACCCGTAGCACCTATATATGATGCCAAGTCCGGTGATGCCACAGCCGCATCGAGCAACGCCGTGCGATACCCCGCTTCTTGCAAAGCCGCGGCTAAAGCTGCGGTAAATAAAGTTGTACCTACACCGCCCTTCGCTCCAACGACCCCTACCACGTGGCGCACTGTCGCACCTTCGGCCAATGGAAGAGCATTTTCTTTTTTAGCAGCATCGCACGATTCACTCGTAGAATTACAGTACGATCTTGATCCACACGTTGAACAATCAGACATAGTTGCATCCTTTCTGTCCCCGAACAGGTATTTTAGCGGTCACAGCGCAAAATCCAGAACCCTTTTTCTCTCGCTAGTCGGCGACAATTGCCAAAAACCTCCTGCAGATGTCGCTCCGCCGAGGGAGCGCCTTGTTTCTTACCTATGACGACGTAGAGTCTTCCATTTGAACTTAAATGTTCCTTGGCATCGTCAAAAAAGCGATAGACGGTTGCCTTGCCCGCTCGGATCGGCGGATTGGTTACAATAACATCGAACACAGTGTCGGCAAGATTAGAAAATCCGTCGGAGGAAATGACAGTCGCATAGCGCACATCGTTGCGGATTGCATTTTGCCGCGCTAAGTCCAAAGCCCGCTCATTCACATCCACCATCGTCAGCTTAAATTTAGGAAAAACTCGCTTCAAAACCAAGCCGAGTACACCATAGCCACAGCCTAAATCCAGCAACGTTTCCCCTGCCGGATCATCGCGCATATCGGCAATGGCGGTGCGCAATAATAATTTTGAACCGATGTCTAGACCGCCTTTAGAAAAAACTCCCCGATCCGTCAAAAACTCAAATGTACGCCCCTCCATGTCAAATTGAAAAGAGCGGACATCTGATTCCACCTCGGGATGTTCGTCGTAATAATGTGCCATGTGATATTAACCTCATCCTATTTACATAGCATCTAGTTTATCACGCATTGCTCCATCCTGACAGCCGCAAAATAGAGGGGGATTTTTTTAGTAAAAATAGAATGGGAATTCCAATAGCATAGACGACAACGGCTTCACAAATAGCGATCGATAACATATTTAGCAATACTGCACCGATGGTAACCGTGGTATCGGGCAATAAAAATAACAAATAGCCACCGACGATCAAGCCGTTAGAAACAACCGATGGCAGAGGTAACAACCAGGTCTTGGCATTTTTTAACTTGAGATTGGGAAGGCTAGGTTTGAGGCGCAACGCCAACTGGCGGGTGATGACCGCTGCGATTAAGGTCGCCAGACTGCCAAAAATAACATCTATAGGACCGAGGGCTGCGGGATTTAAAAGATTAAAGAGCAGACAGCCAACGAAGAGACCGGGTACACCGGCTGGAGTCAGTGCGGGAAGCAGCATTAAAGCCTCGGATACCCGAAATTGAATGGGTCCGTATGCGATCGGAGCAACCAACATACAAAGTGCAAAATAGGCAGCAGCAATAACCGCCCCTTGGGTGATATAAGCAGTTTTTTTCATTTTTACCTCCGGGCGAAAAACAGTCGCCCTCTGAGCGTGAGCAAACCCTGCCGGAGCGCAGACTGTGAAATGACAGACGCCTTCACCGCACAGGAACAAACAGAACTAATTGAAATCATAAATGATTCGCCAGCCAGTTGCAAATCGCCAAAACTGTCGCGATTACGTTGTGGATTTTGTTACAAAAAATCCCCCAAAATTGGATCAATTGGTTGATCCAATTTTTGAGGAATTATGTTAAAAAGCAAATTATAAAGGATTAAAATTTACAGACTCCAAATTTTTGCTACGGAGCAAAAAACTCAATCTCCTTTTGCTCCGAGAAACGTTCTTCCAAGTCGTGGACATGAATCCAAAAGTCTTCATCCACAAAGGCTCTCGCACCTACGGGACAGCGTTTTATGCAAGCACAACAAGACATACATTTGCCCGGCACATGGCTCACATCGGCGGGATCAATGGCTTGGGTCGGACAAACTCGAGCGCACAGTCCACATTTAATACAGTCGTCGTTGACTTCAGGTTTAATTTTCAAAATATTAATCGGTCGACCATCCGGTGCCTGGGGACGAAAGTATGGTCCGGGAGGCCAGTTCCCTGGCACTTCAACAGAATCCAGTTGTCCCGCTTCCGCACTTAAAATATAAACGCCTAGTTTTTGACCAAACTTTTCAGCGGCAGCCAAATCAGCGGCGTCTGGTCTCCCTTTTGCCAAAATTGTCGAAAACGAATGTTCCGCAGGAAACGCTGCGCCGCCAAAAACTATAAATCCTTGTTCGGTTAGCAGACCTGACAACTCCGACAAACCGTCATCATAATTCCTATTGCCATAGCTAACAACAGCGACAGCAGGTGTCTCATTCCCCCGCAGGGATTTAACAAATGGCAATAGAAGATTAGGCAGCCGACCGGCATAGACCGGCATCACAAACACACACAGGTCTCGGGCACTGTATGTTCTTTTCCGAACTCTGTCGGCAGGTGTCTGCCAATCGTCCACGGCGATCGGCACATCCAGACAACTGCTTAAGCCATCTGCTATGGCTTGACCAATCTTGGCACCATTGAGAGTAGGGCTAAAATAGCCTAGGTGAATTTGGTTAATCGAATCCATCCTCTGCCTGATCCTTTCTTTTTAGGCCTGGCGAAGTTTAAGGATTTCGTCAAATAATTGGCCAATAGGTTCGGTAATAACCAAATCTGCACTACCCTCACTGCCCGTGCGATCCCGGTTGACGATGACCAGCTTGCCATTGCGCTGATATCTAATTAGACCGGCCGCCGGATAGACCGTCAGCGACGTACCGCCGACAATCAACAGATCAGACTGTTGGATCGCTTGGATAGATTGTTCAAGGACACGTCCATCAAGAGACTCTTGATACAACACGATATCAGGACGCACAGTGCCGTCACACTTCTTGCACTTAGGCTCATGGTCCATTTCCCGCACTTCGTCCATCGTATAATTCTCATAACAAGAATCGCAGTAGAACCGACCTCCGTTGCCGTGAAGCTCCAAAACCCGCTTGCTGCCGGCTTCCTGGTGCAGTCCATCCACATTTTGTGTAACAACGGCCAACAGTTTACCTTCTTTTTCCAATTCAGCCAACAAATAGTGGGCGCCATTTGGTTTAATATTTTCCATCATGAAGAATTTGCGATAAAATGCCCAAAACTCTTCAGGTTGCCTCTTCATAAACATCGGTGTAAGGATTGACTCCGCACCCAAATGTTTCTTATAAATGCCGTGTTCACTGCGGAAGTCGGGCACACCGCTCTCGGTGGATACACCTGCTCCACCAAAAAAAACAATTTTATTCGCTTCGTCAATTAATTGATTTAATTTTTCTGCTGAATTCACTGAACAAACCTCCTTATAACAAGATTTGAGAATAGACATATATATTATATCTTTTCACAGAGACACGAATAAATCAAAACTGAGACAGCAATTTGGTATACTGATTTGTATAAAATCGAAAAATATAATGAGCATGCGCTCTTTATTGAGGAGTATAAATACATGACAAGATCGCCAGATCTAAATAACGGGAACACCATCAAACCGTTTCCGGTTAATCGGAAAGAGGATCGCAATGGGCAAACTGACATACGAAAGCCGACTATTATTCCACAAGGATCTCCGCCAGATCGCCAAACACCCTCAGTCCGGCGTCCGACCATCCGGCCTGTCTTTTCGTCTCGTCAAGAAACCGAATCAGTCCCCCAAGGCAAGACTACGTCGAGAGGGGACGTGGGGCATCGATCGCCTAATCCGCAAGCCTCAAAAATGGCACCGCAAGTTAAAGAACAAAAAAAGAAGATGTTATCTAAGGCGGCTGCTCGAACTGTAAATAGTGATGTGCGCCCTCCCAAACTGCGCTCTGTGAAATTAGAAAAACAATTCGAAGCACCAGCTAAAAAATCGGTCGCTGCCACAGATGAAAAGGATAAGTCTAAAAAAAGTGGCAAACTTGCTCCCCTTGGACTCCTTATTAAGGACGCCACAGGCTTGGCTTGTCTCATCCTCGCAGCGGTTATATTTGGTCTGCAACTTTTTTGGCCTCACCTGCCACTGTTTAACTGGGGATTGTCGTCCAGCGGATTGACGAATTACGTATTATATAAGTTCATTTATTTTTTACTAGGCATATTTTTGCCAATTGTATTATTTAGTCGCATATATAAAATCGATCCGACACATATTATGGGCAGTGGTAAAACCAATCGTCAGAATGTCATTCAAGGTCTTCTGACGGGTCTCATCGCCGCTATTTTTCTCCGAGGAGTACACAACGTATTGGTTTATGCAATGACGCGAAATGGCATGATCATCAAGGAAAATATCACCCCGGTCTATCCGGATCTCAAACATCCGATTGCAGTTATTCCTGTCGTTTTATTTAGTATTCTCCTGCCCACAATTCTCGATGAATTATTGTTTAGAGGAATCATCCAGACGGGATTATCTCAAGGTGGTCATCCGGTCTGGGGAATCTTTGGCAGTGCTTTAATTTATATGTTGGCTCAAGAGCAGACCGTCCGCTGGGTCGTACCTTTGGGCGTTGCCCTGCTGACCGCCCGCATCCGCTATATTTATGACGATATTAAATTAGCTATGGTACTAAATTGTGCTATTCGAACAATGCTGACAGTGCTTCAAATCGTCATACCGCGCTTCGATTCTAATCACGTCCTGCTACAATTGACGGACAACAAGGCTCAATTTTACATCAGTCTGTTTGCTGTCCTCATCGGCGTCATTGTGCTGTGGTTCCAGTGGAGTTCTCTGGAAAAGCGCGCACCCTACGGTTGGCGTCCCAAGCGGATTACCCGCAGCCAAGCCTACATCCGCTCTGTTCACCCTTTGTATAAGCAAGAGAAAAAATTCATTTTGCGCACCCTGCCTTGGGGGTACGTAGCTGCCATTCTAATTATGTGCATGGGTATGTTGTTGCAGATTTCTGAATAAAGAGCCACTTCTGTGATCTGCTGTGCAGCATGGTTGTCATTTTATAAACTATAACCATCTATAGTTCAACCAGCGAAGACAAGCTTAACACGAGGTGGCTCTACTTATTTACTCTATTAAATTTTGCTTTAATCACCAATGCTTGGAAAAATATAATTTGAATAAGTGTAATTAGTAATGACTATAATAGCGAAATGTGACGAATTCTGCGTCACATCTCACCGTGCTTCTTACCGCGGCGGCGTATAAAGGAACCAGCTTCTACCACTTTTCCTTCAGGCAAAGTCATCTCAAAAATCTGTTGAGGATGGGGACAACTCATGACGTGTTCTCCGTCCTCGTCAAACAAATCTGTCACTTCCATGGAAAAATTCTCGCCATGGGGGGTGACGAACTCTACCTCTTCGCCGACCATCAACTTATTGCGCTGTTCACAGCGCAGGCGATCCTTGTCCACCATTTCCAAGGCAATTGCCACCACAGTGGCTTGAATATTGCGGGCTCGATTCTTAGCAATCTTGGCATCTTCTAAAGGATGATTAAAATAGAATCCAGTATCATAATCCCGGTGAACCATGGACATCAATTCCTCACGCCATTCGGGTCGCACCTGCATAGCATCGCCTTCCCTAACCCAAGTGTCCACAGCTTGTCGGTAGGTCTTTGTTACGATTCCTACATAATATGCCCCTTTCATGCGACCTTCTATCTTAAAGCTATTAATGCCAGCATTAATTAAGGCAGGGATGTGGTCAATCATGCAGATGTCGCGGGAACTAAACATAAAACTTCCCGTTTCATCTTGTTCAACTTGCCAGGTAAAAGGCTCGCCGGTACCATCTTCAGCGTCCTTTAACCTACCGGTCTCAGTAACATGATAAGACCAGCGACAGGGCTGGGCACAGGCGCCACGGTTGGCATCTCTGCCCGTTGCAATATTTGATAATAGACACCTTCCCGACCAAGCCATGCACATGGCGCCGTGGACAAATCCTTCCAGTGTCATATCAGGAGGAATGTTCTGGCGAATCACTGCAATTTCTTTTAGCGATAATTCCCGGGCTAAAATGATGCGCCGTGCACCAGCCTCATACCAAAAGTTACAGGCCTCCTGATTGGTCACTGATGCTTGAGTACTAATATTTACATCTATATCTGGGGCATATTGTTTGACGATTCTAAAGATGCCTGGATCGGACACGATGACCCCATCAGCCCCACAATGATCTACATACTCTACAATCGGCGGCAACTGATCAATATCACTTGGATGGGCGAGAATATTGATTGTGACATAGACCCGTACGCCGTGGCGGTGAGCATAGTCTATGGCCTCTGCTAGCTCTTCTTTGGCAAAATTACCGGCAAAAGCTCGTAAACCGAATTGATGTGCCGCTAAATAGACAGCATCGGCGCCGTAAAGCACAGCAGCTTTCAATTTTTCGTAGTTGCCTGCCGGAGAAAGAATTTCTGGTATATCGTTGTCAGCACGGGGCGGGAGCGGTGTATTGGGGCGATAATACTGGGATCGCTCTGCCTGCCAAGGAGTCAATTGAATGGTAATCTCTGTCAAAATAATCTCCTTTAAATCCATCGAACTTAGGGAAGCTGGATCGGTTCACCTTCGAAAATATACATCTCTTCATAGCTGTCCTCACCATTGGCTGCGGCAATCGCAGTCATCATGTCGATGGGATCTTCCGAAGGATAAAGATTCGTAGCGATGTCCCACAACGTGTCATTTTCCTTTACGACATATGTCCCAGAAGATAAAGCATCATCTGACGAACTGTCTTCTTGGGGAACTTCCTCGGCGGGAGATTCTTCGTAGGACGAGTCCTCGACCTCGGCAGTTGTCTCTGGAGGTTGTGTCTCTGTCTCAGCGACTGTTTCTGCAGTTGTCACAACAGGAGTTTCCGGAGTCTCTATTTCGCCTGGCTGGGGTTCTGAGTCGCCAGCCGCACTACTGGTTCGACCCTCAATTTCATCTAATTCATCTAGCAGCGAGCCGATTGTATAGCCTTCTGCGCGAATTCTGTCTACCAGTTCGCCTAAGATTTGAGCATTCGTTCTAGAATTGGCATGGAGCAACAAAACAGAACCATCATGAAGCTGTCCCATAATTTTGTCCATTGCCTCATCAGGATCAGGTTGTTCATCTGCTACCCAGTCTCTGTAAGCAAAACTCCAGAACACATCGTAATAACCTAGATCTCTCGCTACCGCCAGAGCTCTTTCGCTATAACCACCTTCCGGAGGTCTAAAGAATGGAGCAAAATCCTCTCCTGTCAAATTGCGGAAAGTCTCATTGGCGCCATTAATTTCTTCGATGTAACCGGCAACTCCCTCTTCTTCCAAACACTTTGGACCATTCTTATGCCAGACGCTGTGGTTGCAGACGATATGACCTTCATCTACCATGCGCTGGACAAGTTCTGATTCATCTTCAATATAGCCAGCAGTAATAAAGAAATGTATTTTAAAATCTTTCTCCTTCGCTGTATCTAATATGAGAGGGGTAGCGCCTTCCATTTCATAACCTTCATCCATTGTGATATAGACCTGTTTTTTGCCTGCAGGTCGCTGCCAAATCCCGTCATATTTGCTGATCAAAGCAGCTATGTCATCATCGATACCTGCCCTAACCCCTTCGTACAGAGGCTCGGGAACGCGATACCACCAACTCATTGGTTCATTTGATAGATCAGCGTAACGTTCATCTGTCATGTCCTCGATAGGCAGTCTGGTCGACAGCCCTGGTTCTGTGGGTACAGTCGTTTCAACAGTCGTCGTCTCTGTCGTTGAGGTTGTGGATGAATTCACTACAGTTTCATCGGTCTGATCCTTTTCACAGGCGCTAAGCAGCAAAACACTGCTTAGTCCAAATATCAAGGTCAACGCTAAAATTTTGACCCTAGATTTAAGTGAGCTACCCATGGATGCACACCTACCTTCCTTGCTTTTCTATGTTGCTATTAAATTATTCTTAAGCTGATGTTAACTTCTTAAGTTTATCAAATAAAAACATATTTGCGAAATTTGTCTGTCACAGTTTAAAACTTACTCGTCGCATTTTAAATACTGAAAATCTATCATTTAAGATCTTCTTTAAAAATAAAATCCCCGCTAAATCAGCTGTAACGAGGAATTGCTGATGTTCAATTTATAATAATACGGCAGCGCAAGGACAAACTTCAAAAGTCCTCCTGCCAATTCATATTTAGCGCCGATCTTTAGCAGCAACCAATGCCTGAACTTCCTTCTGGTCAAAATGATAATGACTATTGCAAAAATGACATTCCAGATTGATGCCGTTAGAATCTTCGGCCAGTTCGATTAAGTCTGCCTTACCAATTGCCAATAAATTCCGCTCCATGCGCTCTCGAGAACAGGGACAGCAAAAGCCGATGGGACGCTGCTCTAAATATTTAAGATTTTTATCACCAAAAAATAAGTCGAGAAGCTGAGATGCCGTAAAACCTTGTTGCAACCAAAACGTAACGTCGGGAAAACCAGCCGCCCGCCTTTCTATGTAATTTACGTCTTCCTCAGTGTATCCCGGCAACAATTGAATGAGCAGACCGCCGGCACATACAACACCTGTCTCATTGACTAAAACACCGGCGGCTAAAACACTGGGAATTTGTTCCGAAGCAGCTAAATAATAGGCCAAGTCTTCGGCAATTTCACCGGATATTAAATCTACTGTGCCGGAATAGGGCTCCCTCACCCCCAGGTTTTTGACGACAGTCAGGGATCCTGCTCCCACGGCATCGCGGAAGTGAATTTTACCATCTTCAGGACGGGGTTCTAAACTGACGCGGGGATTAAAGGCGTATCCGCGCACATAGCTGGTGGGTTCAGCCGCTACCACCATCCCTCCCAATGGTCCGTCGCAGCGCAATGTAATAGACATTGAAGCATCATCATTTTTAAGATCTCCGGCCATCAGTTGGGCGCCTATGGCAAAGAGTCCTAGGGCGATGGTACTAATCGGGGAAAGGTCGTGTACCCGCATCAGATCCGTGACTGTCTGAGTGCTTTGCACCGCAATCCCTCGCATGCGACCAGAAAAAGCTGTGGCGATGACCAATTCATCTTTTATTTGGTGGGTTATAGCTTCAGGTTTTAGATCTGCTATCATTTCTAGTAATCTCCTTATACATTCTATTCGCTTATACACTCACTATCGGGTATAGGTTTTCCAGAACGCGCCACAAAAAAAACCCTTTCTGTCCCACCAATATTCTCGGAAACAGCTGTGGTCTTTGGATTTATAGCAGTTTCTGAACTTCTCAGAATTCTAAGATCAGCTGCCCTATCCAGACTTGCAGCCAACTCAGGAGCTCCAGAAATCCCCACATCGCCGTGAATTGTTAGATCGATAAAGCCGGCTTCTGTTAATAAATTACTGATCTGTTCCAGCGAATAATAGCGCTCTTTAATCGTCACATCCTCCCGAACATACAGACCGTCCTCTGTTGCTTCAAACAACGTAATCTCCGAACGACTTAAAGTCGTCTCTGGAAAATAAGCATTCTGCCATAGCAAGGCGTAGTCATCAGAAATTTCAAAAAATTCGGCATTGCCTAACACTTCGGCGAAATGAAACTCTGTCGCTAAATCAAAAATAAGTACACCGCCAGGATGCAGATAAGTAGCACAGTGGGCAAAAAACTTGCGCAGTCGGTCTATGTCGATAATATGATTGACAGTATCAAGTAGGCAGGTAATTAAATCTACTGTGCCGTATAACTCAAACTCGCACATATCCTGAAGCAGAAGCAACGGCTTGATCCCTGCCTCCGACAAATTGAACATGGCCTGCTCCAACATTAAAGGTGAGATATCCACTCCTATAATGTCGTAGCCGAGGGGTACAAACCCCGCCGTCATGCGCCCTGTACCGCAACCCAAATCAAGGAGCAGCGGACGCCCCCCTTCACCTTGGTTGGTGTGTGGCAACCGCTGCTCTAAGTGTAGTTGATGAATATATTCGGCCCACGCCAAAGGGTCCAGGTCAGCCTGGAAGCGGTCGTAGATCGCATTGAGTCGGTCATAGGCCGGTCGGTCATCCATAGTGTTATTGGTCTTTCAAATAGTTTATAGCTTCTTGCAGTTGATTGTCTTCATCTTGAGGTATTCGTGATATAGGCAGTTTGGCAAGTTCAGAATCCAGTATAACCTCTTTGTCAGGTTCGATTCCCACATCTTCGACAGCGTCACCTTTAGGCAAGAAATATTGGAAGACTGTGATATTCACAGCCGATCCGTCATTTAGGGGTAGCAGCATGGTGCCTGTTCCTTTGCCGTAGGTTTTTTCGCCAATTAAATATGCTTTGCCCAAATCCCTCAAACAGCCAGAGAAAAGTTCCGAGGCACTCGCTGAGTTTTCATTCACTAGGATGGCATAAGTCATGTCTTCTGGAACACCCATACTGGCATCGGAATACCACTTCTCGGTATACTTTTCGCCATCACTGCGACCTTCCACCGTGACCAATGTCGCTTTGGGCAGTAAAAAGTCCAGCATATCGCTGACTGTCTGGGCGCTGCCGCCGGGATTGTTGCGCAGGTCAAAGACAACTTTCTTCGCACCCTGGTCGATCAAACTTTCCATGCTTTCTTCAAACTCTGGAGCTAAATCATTGGTAAAGGAATCGATCCATAAGTAGCCGATATCGTCGGTCAGCATTTTTGTCCGAATAATCTCTTGATCGATGATGGCTCGAGTGATATCTAAATCAAAGTTACGGTCTTCCGAAGGGCGGTACATTGATATCGTAACTGATGTGCCAGGTTCCCCTCTGACTATCAGACTTAATTCAAAAGCCGTTGTTCCTTCTTTTATGGGATCACCGTCAATCGCTGTAAAGACGTCGCCAATCTGAATGCCAGCCATTTCCGCCGGTCCATTCGGATGCAGATCACTAACGACGACTTGATTGTTTGGGTCAACTTGAATCGTTGCTCCGATACCTGCATAACGACCTGTATCGGACTCCAAGCTCATATCGTATTCCTCTGGAGACATGTAATAGGTATGTGGACTGTCCATCATCTCGGGCAGACCTTTGGCCATTGCTTCGACAATTTCGCTCTCACTTAGCTCAATGTAATATTCGCTCTGCAATAAGCTGATAATCTGCTCCAACTTATGGACCGCGACAACCGTCTCGTGATCAGTGCTGTCGGTAACAATGTGAATCGTACTGTCCCCGCCAATAGAAGAGCCGATCATGCGCCTGAAGAGATCATCAATTTCTCCCTCTATGTCTCGGCTGTCAAAGTTTTCGTACGAAGGTTTCTCAAACTCTTCCAATATATTGGGCAAGGTTTGGCGCGGTTGACTCCAATAACCTGATATAAAAAGAGTCAGGGGGATCGTAACAAGCATAACGATAACACCTGTCAAGATACAGGCAAGCAGAGTACCTATGCCTTTTTGTTTGGGCGGTTGATATTGCGGGTTTACCGGCTGGTCCTGACTTCCATAATTTGTCGCAGAAGTAGGTGTGAAGTTCCGTCCACCTTCTCCTTGATTGCGAAAAGGCGGATAACCTGTTGTATTGTGTCCACCGTGGTATAAACTCTCTTGATAGCCTGCCGGGCTGGCATGATTGCCCGCAAATGTATCAGCAGGCGAAGCGGGGGGAACAAAATTAACATCTGGGTGAATGTGAGTTGCGCCGTACTGCCCATAATTCACCTTCTGCTGCACATAATCAGCGCCGGGATGACCGTAGTTGACACTGGACTGACCCGTCGTTTTGTCGGCGAAATATTCATCGTCCTTTGCAATGGGCGGAGCAACCTTTCGATGATCTTCAGATCCTGTTAAAAAATTCCTTTGATTCGACGGATCATCGTCGCCGAACCGTTGATTCCTATCATTAAAGTCTGTCATTTTAAAGCCTCCAAAAAAAAGAGCAACACAGTTGTGTATTGCTCTATTATACGTTTAATTTTTTAAAGCTTCGACATATCCAATGCCTTTTAATAAACAATTAAAATTTTTGCCTAACATGAGCCATAATTTAATCATTTATAGATGACCATCTAGTCTATATATTTTATCGGATCAACAGTCTCACCGTAAATCGCATATTCAAAGTGCAGATGGGCTCCTGTCGAAGCACCAGTACTGCCGACCTGACCGATGTACTGACCTACATCCACATACTGACCTTTGGAGACATCAACATATTTAAGATGGGCATAAGTAGTTGACGTTCCATCACCGTGATCAATGGTGATGTAGTTGCCGTAACCACTCTTGTGAGAGGTGTAATTTTGTCCCTGATACGGCGCATTTGCAATTATAACTGTACCGCTCTTGGCAGCCCGAACCGGTGTACCAAAGGCAGCTGAAAAATCGACTCCCCAATGAAAACCGTTGGGATCACCTGTAATGGGATGAACACGAGGACCATAAGGGGACGAAATATACTGATAACTAGCCAAAGGATTTAACAATCCACCGCGACTAGGCGTCGGTGCCTCGGTAGGCGGTGCTTCGGTAGTAATAGTTTCTTCCGTCTCTGGAAGAGCCGTCGTAGTTTCGGTGACCTCTTTTTCTTTTTCTTCAGCTATGCTGCTGGCGATCGATGCTTCTTCACTGATCGATACCTTGATACTTTCTTCTTCCTCAGCTCTGGACTCCTCTGCTAGTTTGCTTAATTCAATAGCTCTGGAGGCAGCTTCCGCAGCTTCCCTTGACCTGCGCTCTTGTTCCTCCTGCTGAGACTTAGAAGCAGCAATAATCGAAGCATTGCGGGATTGGATGGATTCTGCTTCAGAAGCTTTGCGAGACGCTTCGGCAGATTCTTCTAAGAACTTGCTGCGGGACGCCCGCTGAGACGCTTCTGCCTCTTCTTTAAGGCGTCGCTGTTCGGCATAGAAGGCAGCCAGTTGCTCATCGACCTCAAGAATGCGAATTTCCAGATCTTCCGCCACTTCGGAGCCAACGACCAGCTCTTGTTCGTTGATTTCAATATCTTGCTCCACTAGAGAAATGCCATCTTCCAGCTTGTTGATCTGGTCTTGCTTGTTGTCCATAAAGACCGTGTACTCTTCGACCCGGCGTTCGGCTTCCGCTTGTTTCTCAACTGCATCTTCCTGTGCAGTCATGAGATTTTCCAACAGTTGGTTATCTGCTTCTGCCACATACTCCATCAGGCGCATATTGGTATAAAACCCCTCGATGCTGTCGGACTCCAACAACACCTCAAGGACAGATTTATTGCGGTATTGAAATAAATTGACAATGCGATCTTCGTAAGCCGCCTGCTGAGCAGCTACATTGTCCACAGCTGCTTGGGATGCGGCGATGGCCTCTTCCATATATTCGGTGGCTCGATTCATCTGATCGGTCAACTCGTCATATTCTTCTTGCATGGCTTTGCCTTCACTCTGCAAGTCGCTCAACTGGGATTGAAGTGAACTATTCCTCTCTTCTAAGGCCGCGACTTCTTCCCTCACAGCCTGTAGTTCGTTTTCTAATTGGGTCTTACCCGCCTTTAATTCTTCCTCTTGAGAGGTTGCCTGAACTGTACCTTGGGCGACAAGGGGCGCACCAATTAAACAAACTGCTAATATTAAAGAAATAATCTTTTTGTACATTGCTTTGTCTCCTACAGAATATTTACCGACTCTGTTGATGTGACCAAAACACCTTCAAAGCACTACGTAATTTTCTGTTTTAGCAAATATGGGTGTGACCTGACATTCTACAGAGAAGTTGATTATACTGCTACGTCACACCTGCTCCGAAGCTGGTCGATGCCTGATAAACTCTATATCCACCAACTTGCAAAGCTCTATTCGCCTCAGCCGACATAATTGCTTCTATAACAATTGTTGTACGGCGCCTTCATGCAATAGCGTCACGTTTCTACAGATTCAAATCACGTCGGTTAGTTAGCCTCAGCCAACCATTTGTAGTCTATATTTATGTATACTGCCACAGCTTAGAAAAAAATGCTATGACCTGCGTCAATCTTGTAAATCTGCACGAAAAAATCGTTGTTTTTTTAAACTTTGATATATCTTCGTACCGATGTAAAGCTGCCCACCGCACCGATGAAAACGCCGAGGACAAGATTGACAATCGCCGCTGGATAGATGATTTTTTCCACCGGCATCAGGGCATAAAAGCTATTCGCACTTGTATTAACCATGATATGACCATAGATTGCTTCATAAGCAAAGTAAACCACGACAATGGCGATTGTGGCGCCGATCAATCCGACAATTGCTCCTTCCAGAATATATGGCATACGGATATATGAATTAGTCGCACCTACATACTTCATGATAGAAATTTCTTCGCCCCGGGCTAGGATGGATACCCGCACCATATTAGCAATAATAAATAGAGATATGACACAAAGTACGGCAAATGCAATCAAAGTGGCTAGATTTACCCAACGGATCAAACGAGACAAGGCGCTCATGACATTAGCACTATAGTCCACCCGACTGACACCAGGAAAAGCTAGCATACGGTTGGCAAATTCTTCTGATTTCTCAGGATTCAACAGCCGTACTTGAAAAAGATGGGGCAATAAGTTATCGCCGTCAAAATTTTCCAAAGCCGAGGCATTCTCGCCCATTTCTTCCTTTAGTTGGGCAAAGTTTTCTTCAGGGGTAACACTTACATATTCGATGACTTCGACGTCATTTGCTAATGACTGATCGATCGCCGCGATATCGGCATCTTCAGCATCCAACCTGACCCAAATTTCAATTGGCGGTTTGGTACCTACCGCTTCGGCAATATGAGTGGCATTGAGGGAAATCCCGACAAAGGATCCCATCAGAATTAACATTAAAGCAATGGTAGTCACCGAGGCAAGGGCCACAAGTGGGTGACGTCCAATATTTTTAAAACTTTCTTTAATCGAATTTAATATGGTTCTAATACGCATTTAGGCACAACCTCGTTAATTAATAGTATCAGTGGCAGAGTGCTCGTCTCTGTCCGTCTCTTGTTTATACTGTTCAGAGGCATCTGTCATCTCCTCCGATGAAACAAGATTTGAATCGGGTTTTGCCTGTAAATTATATTCTTCGGAAAACCGCAGTTGAAATTGATCGACAGATTCGCTGGCTGTCTCTTCAGTCTGCTGAGAAGCTTCTACTACAGCCTCTTCCAAGGCATCCACACCCACCGTCGCAGTGGCAATATTGACACTGGCTTCGTGCATATGCCGAGCAGCATTGGTAGCCATACGAGTCGTTACATCATCACTGTAGACACTCTCCTTGGCATCGCGTATGAGATAGCCTTCGTCGATCTCAATGATCCGCTTCTTCATGCGGTTGACAAGTTCTCGGTCATGGGTACATACCACCACTGTTGTACCCGAACGATTGATTTCCTCCAACAGAGCCATAATAGTCTCGCTGTTGACTGGATCCAGGTTACCTGTGGGTTCGTCAGCCAAAAGAATAGCCGGGTTATTGACCATAGCTCGAGCAATCGCCACGCGCTGTTGCTCACCTCCCGAAAGCTCATTTGGGAAAGCTTTTTCTCGGTGACGTAATCCCACCGTACTTAACACCATCGAAACTTGGCGATCAATCGCCTTGCGCGAAAACCCCTGGATCTCCAGAGGAAAAGCCA
The DNA here is from genome assembly GCA_012520525.1 of Clostridiaceae bacterium. Taxonomy (GTDB): domain Bacteria; phylum Bacillota; class Clostridia; order Saccharofermentanales; family Fastidiosipilaceae; genus JAAYOA01. Next base: position 29,378 of record JAAYOA010000103.1, read on the forward strand.
CATTTTCAAATATTGTTTTTGTAGAAATCAATCGAAAATCCTGGAAGACCATGCCAATGTTGCGGCGCAAATATGGTACCCAACGCCTTTTTAGCGTATTCAGGCAATATTCATCTACGGCAACTGTGCCACTAAGGGGGCGCTCTTCACAGGTCAATAATTTGACGATCGTTGATTTGCCCGAGCCACTGTGCCCGATAATAAAGACAAATTCACCGTCATCTATTGTAAAGCTGACATCACGGAGTGCCAATGGCGCTCCTTTTTGATAGGTCATGCTGACATTATCAAATTCAATCAAACTGATTGTCCCCTTTCTTGCGGGAGAACAAGCCTAATTTTTTTGCCACCGGCTGCCGCCGATCAAAATACTGGGAGCTTGTTTCTCCAAATACTTGCGTACCATTGATGCAAGCTTAAATAATACAGCATCATCAAATTTACGCAAGTCTAAGTCGGTAATTTTTTGAACCTTGTCCAAACGGTACACCAATGTATTTCGGTGTACAAATAATTGACGAGAGGTCTCACTGCCATTCAAATTGTTATCGAAAAATTTGTCAATAGTTAGCAGTGTCTCTTCATCTAATTCGTCGTAGGAAGCATTGGGAAATACTTCATCCAAAAACATCCGACATAGGGTTGGGGGCAATTGATAAATTAGACGACCCAAGCCGAGCTGATTGTAAAACATCAGTTGCTGATCCGGTTCAAAAATATCACCAATGGTCAGTGCCAATGACGCCTCACGATAAGAACGGGCACAATCTTTTAATGTGTCCACCGTCATGCCGATACCTATGTTAACTGGCTCAATGCCTTCTTGTGTAAGGTGTTTGACAATGTTCTTGGCAATATCACTGACAGCACTCTTGGACAGCTCCGAGAGTTCTTTCAATAGAACAATACTGTCTTCATCCATGGTCAACATGAGGTCCATCTTGCGAAAGGAAAATAGATCTTCGAGGATATTCTGAGCACTAATACTATACTGGGGAGGTACGCGAATGATGTAGACCACTCGAGTTACAGCATAAGGGATATTGTGTTCTCTAGCCTTAAGAGGAATGTCCCCTGGCAATTCATTTTCCAACAGAACATTCTTGACAAAATACTTCTTATCTTCTTCGGTAGTTCCGTCACGCATTTCGGACATGAGCCAGCGACTCATCAACTCGAGATAAGTCTGAGCAACATGGTCTGTTCCTTCTACAAAACAGACAAAATCCAAATGACTTGGATCAATGAGTCTACGATAAACTTTGCTGCTTGAAACGAGTACGCCATCACCCGTTTCAATTAAAGAAACGACGTCATCCATGATTGTACCTACAAGGGACTCATCTGTCGCATATAGAACAACACCTGTACTATCAGCAACGCCGGTTACACGATCCATGAATTCTGAGGCTTTTTCGATACTTTGTTTTAATTCTTCCATTTCAACAGCCTTTCCATCGATCGTTGCCACGGATTGGCAACTGAAAATAATAAAATTCGCGCAGAAGCTATTGGTAAATTATAACATTTTACCCAATTAATTTGTGCAAACTCACAAATAATATTGTTAGATATCAACAATATTATTGTACGACACCATTAGTTAATAGCGATGTAAATATTGTTAAATCTATTATTTGTATTTTATATAACATTAAGTGGGCGACACAATAGTCTATAATCGTGCTTATTCTCTATAACCGATATGTATAAATAGTCACTTATTTTACTACTTTATGTATATTTAATCATAAAACTTGCAATAAATTAATAGTGTGCGTACAATAGAAATTCATTTGTAGAATTAATATAATCGCAATGACAACTAATTGTCACAGCGAAAATATAATTAACTAATGATTTATTATAAACAGTAACTTATTTTATATAATTAAATATTTATAATGTAGTACTGTTATATTAATTTTTAAATCGAAATTATATATGAATGGATCGCCCTAGGATGGCGAACGGACGAGGAGGAATGTATGCAAAACAGAAAAATACGTCTAGGCATTGTCGGAGCTACAGGATACGTAGGCATGGAATTATGTCGCCTAGCTTTGGGACATCCTAACTTTGAACTGACGGCTCTCTGTAGCCGCAGTTATGCGGGACAGACATTCTCGTCTATTTATCCAGCTTTTAGAGGCATTCTGGACCTCACTTTGACCGAAGCGACACCCGATGATCTGGCCGAAAAATGTGATGTCGTCATTACAGCTTTGCCCCATGGCGTGTCTGCCAAAATTGTACCTCAACTATTGGAAACAGGATTAATGGTGCTGGACCACAGCGGCGACTTCCGCTTTCATAATGTAGATATTTATGAAAAAACATATAAATTGACACATCCCCATCCAGAATTATTGAAACAGGCTGTTTACGGACTGCCCGAGTGGCATAGAGAGGCCCTCAAAGACGCTCCTCTGATTGCCAATCCGGGATGTTATCCTACCTGTACGGTCATGGCTCTAGCCCCTCTGGCAGCAGCTGACTTGATCGACACAAGCGTTCCCTGCATAGTCAATGCCGTCTCCGGAACCAGCGGTGCCGGACGAAAGAGCGACCCCACTTACAATCTTGCTGAAATGGGTGGCAATTTTAAACCGTACGGTGTCGTAGGTCACAGACATACTCCAGAAATGACTGAACAATTGCGCGAGTTGACGGACCAAAGGATTCCTTTGACCTTTACTCCCCACTTGCTGCCTATAGGACGAGGTATGTTGGCCACCATCTATGTCAAACCCAATGACGCTGGTCGACAACGCTGTGCCGACGGTTCCCTGCCGGCTTTGTTTAAGGAAACCTATGAAACAGAGCCATTTGTGCGAGTTTTAAACGAAGGCGATGTCCCTTCAATTGCCGCTGTTGCCGGCACCAATTTCTGTGACCTCGCCGTCACTTATGATCCGTCGGTAGACTTGATCAAACTCTTCTCCGCTATCGACAACTTAGGCAAAGGTGCCTGCGCTCAGGCTATTCAGGCTCTGAATGTGCGTTTGGGACTACCCGAAACAGCTGGACTTGAACACATTGCTCTCGGACTCTAGAAACTATTTATAAGTTTTGCTTCGTCAGCATATCACCCCAAGATGCAGAGATTGGACCGAACTCGTCCGTACTTGAAGAAATAAATAAATTTTAAATCACTTACTAAACAGCGATGCCATGACAGGAGGCGCGTCCGCAACAGACGCGGGAATAATATGGATAAAAAAGATTTTACAGAAGCAATCCCCGTTGCCGATTACGTTGGATCAGCCAAGGATGTGGCTACCCCGATCAAAGCCGAAATTCTGATTGAGGCCCTGCCCTATATCCAAAGTTTGGCAGGCAAAACCATCGTCATTAAGTACGGCGGCAACGCCATGATCAACGAAACCCTGCGCAACAACGTGATGCAAGATATTACCTTGCTGCGTTTCGTCGGTATGCGTCCCGTCGTCGTTCACGGCGGCGGACCGGATATTTCCAATATGCTCGATCAACTTGCCATACCCTCCCGCTTTGAAAACGGTTTGCGAGTCACCGATGCCCAGACCATCGGCGTCGCCCAGATGACTCTAGTGGGCAAGACCAACAAGAGCATCGTCGCTGGTCTGCAACGCAATGGTGCCGAAGCTATTGGGGTCAGCGGTATAGACGGCGGACTCATCCGTTGCCGACGCCTTAAAAGGGATGCCGACGGAAACCCGATCGATATCGGCTATGTTGGGGAAATTACCAGTATCAACACTGATCTGATCAATATGCTGAGCGAAAAATACATTCCTGTCATCGCTCCAATCGGCGTCGACCACGAAGAACAAAGCTACAACATCAATGCTGACACTGTTGCCGCCGAAGTCGCCGCTGCCCTCAAAGCAGAAAAACTCATCATGTTAACCGATGTGCCCGGTGTCATAAAAAACCACCCAGATGGCAGCAGTGAAGTCCTCTACACCCTCGTGGAAAGCGAAGTCAAACAATTAATTGCCGAAGGCACTATTTCCGGCGGCATGATTCCTAAAGTGATGGGCTGCCTCGAGACTGTCAACGCCGGCGTCAATCGCGCCCACATCATCGATGGCAGAATTCCGCACAGTATTGTTTTAGAAATCTTCACAAACAGTGGTATCGGCACTATGATTATGAAACATCGCCGACCTTATCACCCCGGTGAAATTCTGCATCAGATCCAATAAAAACTACTACTACGGATATGCAATAAAGATTTCACCCTGACTGTGGAAGATGGATCCAACGGCAGACGCGTGATTTTTGCAACTGGCACGTAGATCCTGTTGCTACTGGAGGCGACGTCCCCAGTAGCATATATAAAAGCTATAATCAAAGATAAAGGCGTGCAACTTTAATCCCAGATCATTCCCCTCTTGCACATCCTCATATACAGTACAACCGATCGGTACACAGAGCCGACACTAACAATAGAAAGGTCCACCATGAAAACTTCAGAGTCCACTGCAAACATTATCAGTCAGGATCAGATTTACTACCTCAACACATTCGGCGCCCGCACCCCTGTGGTACTCACCAAGGGGAAAGGCTGTCAGGTTACCGATCTCGACGGCAAGACCTATCTCGATTTGGTCGCAGGCATAGCTGTCAATGTCTTAGGTCACGGCAACGATCACCTTGTGACAACGATCGCCAAACAAGCCGGTCAACTGATCCACTGTTCCAACCTTTACTACAATGTTCCCCAAACCGAATTGGCCAAACGCCTAACTCAGTGGGCAGATATGGAAAAGATTTTCTTTTGCAACAGTGGAGCCGAAGCCAACGAAGCAGCCATCAAACTCGTCCGCGGCTATTTCAATAGAAGCGGCAGCGAGCGCTACCGCTTCTATTCCGCTCTAAATAGCTTCCACGGTCGCACCTTGGCAACAATTACTGCCACTGGTCAGCCGAAGTATAATAAGCCATTTGCTCCCTTGCCGGAGGGCTTTGACTACCTGCCATTTAATGATATCGAAGCCTTAAAAACCGTCGTTGAAAAATCCGACACGGCAGGTATCATACTCGAACTTGTCCAGGGCGAAAGCGGCATTCATCCCGTTTCCCAAGCATACGCCACCCAGGCAGAAAAACTGTGCCGGGACAATGGTGTGATGCTCATCGTAGACGAAATCCAGACCGGCATGGGACGTACCGGTTCCTTTACGGCTTGCCAGACCTACGGTATCCGCCCTGACATCATCACCATGGCCAAAGGCTTAGCGGGTGGTCTGCCAATCGGAGCAGTATTGGCTCAAGGTGATGTCACCACTGGCTTTACACCAGGCAGCCACGGCACTACATTTGGTGGCAACCCCTTAGCCTGTGCTGGCAGTATGGCTGTCCTCGACGAATTTGAACGCCTAGATCTGATCTCTGCCGTCCGTCAACAAGGCACTTATTTTCTGAACGTCCTGCAGGACGTTCAAGCAACCTTCTCCGACCGCATTGCTGACGTCAGAGGCAAAGGTCTTATGCTGGCAATTGATTTTTACAAAAATGAAGCCCCTGCCATGCGCGACAACTTACTCGCAGCCGGCGTCTTGGTCAATGCGACCGGACCCAACACCTTGCGACTCCTGCCCCCACTGATCATTACAACTGCAGAAATAGATCAATTCCGCAACATCTTAACTGACGTTTTAGCATAATATTTAAGTTACAGAATGGATCACCGGTGGGAAGCCACAATAAACAACAAAAGGAACTATCTATGAAGAAACATAAAGATTTTATCAGTCTAAGTGATTTTAACCCTGCAGAAATCAGCGAATTATTAGATTTAGCCGATCAACTCAAAAAAGATCGTCAAGCTGGCAAATGTGAGCCTATATTAAAGGGTAAGACGTTGGCTATGATCTTCGCTAAATCATCTACCCGAACCCGCATTTCATTTGAAGTTGGTATCCACGAACTCGGCGGCGTTGGTTTTTATTTAAATAGTAACGACATCCAGCTCGGTCGCGGCGAAACGGTGGCCGATACTGCTAGGGTTATGTCCCGCTACATTGACGGTATTATGATTCGTACATATTCCCACAACAGCGTTATTGAATTGGCCAAGTACAGCACAGTTCCCATCATTAACGGTTTAACCGATCTGGAGCATCCTTGTCAGGTACTCTGCGATCTTATGACTGTGCGGGAATTCAAAGGTCAACTCAAGGGACTAAAAATGGCTTATATTGGTGATGGCAATAATATGGCTAACTCCCTACTGCACGGTGCTGCACTAACAGGTATGCATATCGCCGTGGCTACGCCCCGAGGTTATGAATCCGATCCTGTCTGTGTCTCTCAAGCTCAAGACATCGCTGCTACTACAGGTGCTAAAATTGAGACCATACACGACCCAGACGAAGCTATTAAAGACGCCGATGTTGTCTACACCGACACCTGGATCAGTATGGGACAGGAAGATGAAAAGAAGGAACGAATGGCCGTCTTTAGCGGCTTTACAATCGACCGAACTATGATGAGTCAGGCCAAGAAAGACGCTATTTTTCTACACTGCCTGCCCGCCTACCGCGGTTACGAAATGACCGCCGAAGTGTTTGAAGGTCCCCACTCCGTCGTCTTCGATCAGGCAGAAAATCGTCTTCATGCCCAGAAAGCAATAATGGTAAAACTAATGCAAGATGGTTAAAGGCAATGATGAATAACCAAGCTAATGCAGCTCCTAATATTGGTGTTTTTATTGCCTCTCCCCAAGACTTGTCGTCAGTTATGACAGTCGTTCGAAAGGGTATGACCGAGTATGCTCAAAAGGCTAATATTCCCCAAGACGAAAATGGCATACCCCTGCTTGAAGCCCTGCACGAACCCAAAGCAGTCGTGCTTCAAGCCATTCGTGAAAATCGAGTGGTCATCGCCCGCTGCAATTGGAATATAGTCGGCACTCTGCGCCTCGATCCAGATCAGGAAACAGGCATTTGCTACCTGCGGCGCTTTGTCGTTCTCTCGAATATTCGCGGGCAAGGCGTTGGACATCTTATGTTTCAACGGGCTAATAAATATGCCAGTTCCTGGGGCAGCAAATCTATCCAACTCTATACTAATTATGACAACCGCCCTTTGATGAAATTTTACGAAAGTTTGGGCTTCCATGTCCTTTCAATTGATCATAGTGGCACCTATCCGCGAGCTTTATTGACCTGCCCACTGGACAACTGATGCGGCAGATCCTAATCCAAAATAATGGTGAGTGGTTAATTTAATTGCAATTAACAAAGCCCAGCTAGATAGACTTAGCTGGGCTTTTAAAATATAGCTTAATGATGAAGTTATTCTACAGATAAATCGTATTGGTAAAATACTCTTACTGGGTTGTGGTGTTTTAAAATGAATGACATTTCAAAGTGTGTCACAGCACCCTTCGATTAATCTTAAAGACCGCTGTCTAAAATATCACTGTGTATGTCGATGATTCGACCTCCATCCACATAGACCCTGGGCATCCGCTTGCCTACCGTAGACATCACTTCGTAAGTAATCGTTAGATGCCAGTCTGCCAACTCTTCCATAGCGATAAACTCCTGTCTGTCGCCATAATTTTGACTGCCACAGAGGACAACCTCGTCCCCGATCTCCACAGTTTCGGGAATATCAGTCACATCCATCATACAGGCATCCATACAGATATTCCCCACTACTGGTACTCGCATCCCGTGAATCAACGCCTCAGCCTTGCCACTCATCACACGGCTATAACCATCGGCATAGCCGATGGGCACTGTGGCAAGCGTCCTTTCACTGGGTGCAATATAACGACGGTTATAACTGACCGCAGTACCTGCTGGTATATGTTTAACCATAATGACGTTGCTCTTGATACTCATTGCCGGACGAAACTGGTCAACAAATGATTCACAGAAATCTGGCAAAATGCCATACGTCACGATACCAGCCCGCACCATATCCAAATGATACTCCGGATAGCGCATAAGAGCAGCACTGTTACAGCAGTGTTTTATCGGTATGTAAATGCCTTCACTCTCTAACTCATTGCAGATCCCCATAAATCGTTGCGCCTGCTTGTCAAAGAATATACGATCTGCCTCGTCGGCCGTAGAAAAGTGGGTGAAAATCCCCTCTATAAAAACATTTTTCAAGGCATGAATCTTTTCGATCTCTTCAACACTGGAAAATCCCGATGTAAATCCAATCCTACTCATGCCAGTATCCACCTTGATATGTACCGATGGATATGCCTTGAGTCGTTGCCCCGCCGCCTCTAACGCATCAATTAAATCCCAAGTATAGACAGTCTGGGTCACCCGATAACGAATGATTTCTTCTGCTCGACGAGGATCGGTATAACTCAAAATAAGAATAGGTGCCGTAATCCCACTTTTGCGCAAGGCGATGGCTTCATCCAAAAGGGACACAGCTAGCCGGGTAAATCCATTATTTAACAAGACTGGCGCCACTTCGCAAGCCCCGTGACCATAGGCATCAGCTTTGACGATTCCCATTATTTCACAGGTCGGTCCGGTCAATGCCTTGATTTGACGGGCGTTGTGAGCCAGAGCAGATAAATCGATCTCCGTCCAAGATCGATTTATGACATAGTTCTTGTCAATCATAAATAATCAGCTTCTTCCTCACCATTCATTGACTCTAAATGCCATGCCGATATAATCCGGCAGGTTGGCGATATCCATCGCCCGGGCACCCACCGCTTCACTCATCAAGTCGCCAGCTAGACCATGCAGATAAACCGCTCCGCAGACCGCCTCTGTCAGAGGTAATTGCTGAGCCAGGAGTCCAGTCATGAGACCGGCTAGCACATCCCCTGATCCCCCTCTAGCAAGTCCGTGATTGCCAGTGGTATTAATCCAGGTTGAACGCTCGGCCTGAATACATTCGGGGATCGCAACGATTGTGCCTGCTCCTTTGAGTACAATTACGGCGTGCCAGCGATCCGCCAAATCCCGAGCCGCCTTGATACGACCCTCAGGAAAACTCTTAGCTTCAGGATAAAGGCGATAAAACTCGCCGGGATGGGGCGTCAAAATAGCCGGCTCCAACTTGCGCACTGTGCGAGCAGACAACTCCGCCTGCAGATCTTCGCTATCGGCCAGCACCGTTAAAGCATCGGCATCAACGACTACCCTTTGGGCGTGGCGCAAACTCTGCTCCAACAATAAACCTGTTTCTTGGTTGACACCACATCCAGGTCCGATTAGAACTGCCTCTCTGATCATACACTGTTCTTTAAAATCGAGAATCAAATCGTGAGTGTCCACTGGACGAGGTCTAATTAAAGCCGCCGGCGAGGCTGTAGAAATCCCCGGATAGAGATCTTCCGGCACCAACCAGGTGACTAGACCACAGCCCGAAACAAGGGCACTGCGACAACTCAAAATCCCCGCTCCGGCAAACCCCCGAGAACCAGCACAGAGCAGAGCATGACCAAAGGTACCTTTGTGACCCTCGTCAGCTCGTTTAGGACACCAGCTGCGCACGTCGGACTGATCAATCACTTTGGGACCGGCATCTACCAAACCGCGATAGACTCGATCTACAAAGTCTGCTGGAATACCAATATCTTCAATCAAAATATGACCGGCGTTAGCCCGCCCTGGATAACTTAATAAACCCGGTTTAGGATAAATAAACGTTACAGTGTGAGTTGCTCGGATGGCTCCTTCTGCAACTAAACCCGTATTCCCATCCACTCCAGATGGCACATCTACAGCAACAACTTTAGCTTGATATTTTTCCCTAGCCTGTTCAATTTCGCTAAATAATTTGACCAAAGCTGGAGCTAAAGGGCGACCACACTTAAATCCCGTACCATACACACAATCGACAATCAGACCGGGTTGAGCACGATATACCTCCGCAGGATAAACTGGAATATTAAGCCCAAACACTGCTTGCCGATTAATGGCACTGTCTCCCACCTCAGGAAAATCTGACGGCGCACACGTCTCAAAAATCCGCACCTCATAGCCATCTGCCCGCAACAGACGGGCTAGAGCATAGCCGTCGCCTCCGTTATTGCCTTTGCCCGTTATGATGTCAATCGGCACATTCGTATTTTCAACTAATTGTCGGCAATGCTTCGCGACGGAAGTGGCAGCCTGCTCCATGAGAAGCAAAGTAGGTATGCCTGCTAACTCTGCGGCATCCCGATCCACCGCACGCTGTTGATCCCTTCCCATTGTGCGCATAAGCGACCTCCTTATCTTTACAGCAGCGATATTTATTCGCCGTTGGATAACTCTCTTTTATAGTAAACTGCTAAATAACCAATAAACAAATGAATTTCTCGACTTCCCCTATTGGAAAATGATTAAATTCAGTTCTATTAGTATAATACAAGACATGATTAAAAAAGATGAACAAAATAATTTGACTAAGTCTTTTGACCGTTTCGAATGTGGCCTGCTGCCTTGGACAAAGATTGTTTTGGATCAAACCTATCCCTTAACGGAATACAACGAAACAGTTGCTCCAGGTGAACAGAGCACCAGTCATCCCGACATTTTACAGTCAGTGCCAGCCATTAAACGGCTGGTACTCTGTAGTGAGTCACCGCGTCGCCAGGAATTATTGAGATTGTGCGGCTGGCCATTTTCCACATCCGGACAGGCTCTCGATGAGAATAACTTAATTACAGCCATCCATAATGCCGGTCTCGCCACAGCCCCCGCCGGCACTCTGACACCTGTTGTCATTGCCACTCAGACTTGTCTCGCCCTCGCAGCCGCCAAAGCACGAGCCGCCTATTTAAACGATCAAAATGAGAGCGGTAGAGAAAATATACCTGCCACAATCTACATCGGCTCCGATACTTTTATCTGGTTTGAAAATCGCATCATAGGCAAACCCCTCGATGACAACGATGCCCGTTCTATGCTCCATTCCTTGTCAGGCAAGCAACACCAAGTCTTTACTGCAGTGAGCATTTTAAATATCCAAACAAACAAAAAGAGTCCTGAAGAATATACCTTTCTGGACGCAGCTTGGGTCACCTTCCAACCCCTCGACGATCTACAGAGACAAGTGATCGACCTCTATATTGCCACAGGTTCTCCCTTGGACAAGGCAGGAGCCTACGGCATTCAAGACGCTGGCAGTTTACTTGTTCAAAGTATACAAGGCGATTACTACACCATCATGGGACTCCCTGTTACCCGCCTGTATCGTCAGTTATATCCACTGATGGAACAGACACCTAATTTAAATTAACCGGCAACTACGGGTTGTGCCTTTAAATGTAACACTCCACAAAAGCATTTAAAATTGCCATGCGGTTCAAATGAGGCATGGCAATAGATTGAGACTTTTCTATATAATCGTCCGAAGCGATCAATTTTGGACGAATGCAAGCGATCTCATAGTGGTTAATTAGTTAGGTCCGCTTACCTCGCAATGCCACGGCTTTGGCGACTATTCAACCATTCCGATAATTCGTCATAAGTAAACGTGCCTTGGTAGCGATCGACAATTTTCCCATTTTTAAAAAAGACATAGACAGGTAATTCCCTCAGCCCCAGTTCCATAGACAATTCCAACATATCGTCTATGTCCACTAGACCAACGGCAAGATCTTCCGGCTCCTCAGACGCCAGGCGGATGACACTTGGAATAGCAACGCGGCAAGCACCACACCACGTCGTCCAAAACAAAACCAGCGCTTCTCCCGGACTATTCAAAACATATTCCCTAAAATCCTTTTCAGACCACTGATATTCCATATACTTCCCCCACTTTACTCATCGCGACTCCATCCATTTTGATAAAGCAGAATCACTATACCTTCTATTATTTCCGATGTTTAATTTCATCAATATTAAAAGGTGTTTCTTGATAGACATAATAGTTTAGCCAGTTGGCAAACATCAAGTAGGCTGAACTGCGCCACCGCATGATCGGCTCTTTAGTTGGATCGTCATTGGGATAATAATTCTTGGGCACGTGAATCGGCAGACCCTTGGCAACATCTCGATCATATTCATGTTTCAATGTAAGTGGATCATATTCCACGTGACCTGTGACAAAAAACTGTCTTCCTTCGTGGTCTGACACTGCGAAAACCCCCGATTCCTCGGACATTGACAATAACCGCAACTTAGGATTCTTGAGAATATCGACAGGTCGCACCTCGGTATAACGAGAGTGAGGCACGTAGAAGACATCGTCAAATCCACGGAACAGTTTAACAGGATGATTCCAGGTAATATGGTGGGGGAACACCCCAAACATCTTTTTCTCTAAAGCATACTTGGGCACACCGAAATGATAATAAAGACCCGCTTGGGCACCCCAACAGACGTGCATTGTCGAATAGACATGGGTCTTTGCCCATTCCATAATTTCACAGATTTCTTCCCAGTAAGCCACGTCTTCGAAGCGCATCAACTCCACCGGCGCACCAGTAATAATCATGCCGTCAAACGTCCGTTCCTTGATTTCGTCAAAAGTCCGGTAGTATCGTGCTAAATGAGAAGGTGACGTATGGGTCGGTTTATAGGACGCAGTGTACAAAAGGTGAGGTTCAACTTGCAACGGCGTATTTCCCAGCAGACGGAAAAATTGAGTTTCCGTCGTCACCTTCGTAGGCATTAAATTCAACATCAAAATATGAAGCGGTCGGATATCCTGATGAAAAGCCCGTTCAGCCGGCATATAGAATATTGCTTCACGTTCAAATACTTCGACGGCCGGCAACCCTTCCGGCAATTTAATTGGCATATACGCTAATTCCCTTCAATTTTTCTCTCATCTATCCGCGCATTGTATTGAATTATAAATTGAAACAATTCACAGGAGATATCACTGTAGACCGTTCTCCATGGTTCAATCGCGGAGTCACTCAGAAGCAACCGAAAGACCAGTTAACCACAAGTGTTCAAGCAATCCCTTTTACTAAGATACAAATAGTCCACACAAAGCGATAAAAGAAATCCGTTCGCTGTAGCACAAGACAACACTGCTTCCAAGTATTCTAGCTATTTATGATTGAGAAAATTCTATCACAAAATACAACACTTTATTTTTTCAAGAACTATCCCCGACACAATTCGCTCAATTTACCGAACCAACTTCGCCGCTGTGGATGGTAAATCTTAGTGAAAGGTTCGTCAGCGATCCAGACAGCTGCGATAAATTGCAATCATATCTTCCTTGCTCAACTCACAGTAATTATTTGACAGTAGCCGCTGTTGACCCTCTACGACCCCATCGACAAACATCTCTAGTTCGTCGGTTTGAACTCCATATGACGAAAGAGGGCGTCGCTCGAAAATTTGATTCAAAAGTGCAAAAAATTGATCCCAAATCCCCGCCGTCGACTCGGTCTCAAAGGCTCTAGCTAGCACCACTTCTAAATCCTGGATCCCTCCTTCTGGCTGTAGTTCCAGATACTTACGGATAACCCCTTCAAACATAAGTAAGTTTGCCTCCCCGTGGGCGATATGATATTTACCGCTCAAAGGATAACTGAGGGCATGCACGGCCGCGCAACCCGCATTACCAAAAGCAATTCCCCCATAGTTACTGGCTCGCAAAAAGTCGGCACTATGTCGAACCCAAGTCTCCTGTCCTTCGAAAACCACCTTACGATAACACCGGGTAATAAGATCTATGGCTTGGACTGAATACATCTGGGAGTAGGCGCTCGCCTTAGGCGAAAGAAAGGACTCTACACTGTGAACCATTGCATCTACCGAACTTGTTGCAAAAAAGCGGTAGGGCAGATTCTGGATCAATTCAGGGATAAGTACTGCAAAATCGGGGAACATATCATCTAGAGCAAGTCCCTTCTTGGTATTTAGTCTTACAAGAGCTGTGACAGACACATTCGTCACTTCGGTACCAGTGCCACAGGTGGTTGGTACAGCGATTAAACTCCTGGCTTTATGGGCTTCACAGCGACCCATAAAAATATCCTCTGTACTGCCTTGGCTATCCAACATAAGAACTTTCGCTATGTCAATAACAGTACCGCCTCCAATGGCGATAATGCGTTCAATCCCCTCAGGTAATTCTCTTCGCACTGCATCAATCATTGCGTCCGTCGGTTCTCCGACACCATATTTTTTAGGCGAAATAAGAAAGCAGGAAAGTCCCAGCGGTTCGACAAAGGTCTTATAAATTGTATCGTTCGCTAGTATTAGATCACTTTTTCCTAAATTGACCTCTGCTGCAAACTCTTTAAACGAATCGTATTCCTGGATCGTTGGGTGAATGGCAAAAGTTTTCATACTATACTCCTCAAATATTAAATCAGACTGTTAACTTAATTTTGTCCTTTTATCTAAAAACTATTCTATAATCACTTGTTCATTATTCGTTGGAATAATAGACCTCTTGAATAGTATAGACATTTTTTTGGTCTGTGTCGGCAACTGGCAGATTTTCTGACCTTGAATTTTACTTTAAAACTATTTATTTAGGTGTTGCAAATGGGAGTATCAACCAGCGGTTCCAAAACAGGCAGAGCCCATACAATGTATGGGCTCCAGTACATAGATAAAACTGCGTTGGTCTTAAGTCCTCTCTGTTTAGAGATTTCTTTATTTTTTAATTTTGTGTCAATTTATCAATGTAAATATCCACATTCTCCGGTGTAACCGGCTCAAATGGAATTTCAACAAATGTAGGAACATCCTTACCCTGAGCCATCAAGATCGCTGCACGAGCAGCACCAGCGCCCTGACCGACAGCGTTTTGATGTACTGTAAAGGCCATTTCACCGTTCTTAACCGCCGTAGTTCCACCAATCAGACCATCAATACCAACGACTGGATGCTCATTAAAATCAACGCCTGCTGATTTCATGGCTTCGATACAGCCGAGAGCCATTTCGTCTGCATTACAGATGACAAAGTCAAACTCTTGACCTGTACCCAAGAAAGTCTGCATTTTGTTTTGAGCTTTGGCGCGATCCCATTCCGCAGTGTCCTGATAGATGCACTCGAAATTGATGTCGCTTGCTTCCAATGTCTCCATTGCTGCATTCGTTCTTTGGGTTGTATTTTGCAGACCGAGAGTGCCTTGCATCATCAAATATTTTACTGTATCTTTACCTGAATTTTTGTAATGATCGATCAAGAATTCAGCTTGCAATTGACCACCGAAATATTCATCTGAACCGACGAAAGTTTGGAGACCTGCTTCAAGTTCATACTCTGGCTTGCGGTTGACGAAAGCAATCGGAATACCATTTGCAGCCTCAATAACTTGTGCAGCATTATCGGTGCTGACGAGATTGACAACGATGGCATCTACACCCTGGCTGGCAAAAGTCTGAACTTGGTTAATCTGCGTGTTCGCATTTCCGTTGGCATCGGCAGTGACCTGATTGATGCCCATCTTTTCACATTCTTCGGCAAAGGCCGCTTCGACAGCCGACAAGAATTGGTCACGCATAAATATTGTGAATCCAATGTTATATTCTTTATCAACTTCAACGGTACCCAGACCATCTACATAATCATCTGCACCTGCTGCAGGAGCAGATGTCGTAGCCTCTGCGTCACTTGCTTCGGCTTCCTCTGTACTTGCTGCCTCTGCATCATCAGCTTCAGTAGCAGTGGTAACCTCTTCTTTTGTTGTTTCTTCTTCATTGGCATTGTTAGATCCGCATCCTGTTAGGAAAGCAGCACCTAATGCAAGTGACAACATGATTGCAACAATACGTTTCATACCCTACCTCGTTTCTTATCATGGCAAAATTTAGATATTCTGCCGGTGGAACGATCACAAACTATTTCAACTAACAAAACAAGGACCTACGCAGTTATATTCTCTAGATAAAAATTGATTAATAATTGTTGAGATTAGGGAAATAGTTTATGAAGCATGTCTAATTTAATTTAATTTTTTTTAGAATTAAATGGTAATATTGTGCAATTAAATTTAGCATGGTATATATTTTACAAAAAAATCTAGTATTTCTTGTTAAAATTGATTTATTTACACTGTTTGTTCAATCACCAAGCAAAATCATTTAACCATGCAAAGAAATCACCCCGTTTTTGTTGAGCCCTAGCAATTGGATCAATTCTTAAACCAACTTTCAGGAAACCTCTACAGAGTGACCTCTCTTAATTCTATTTTAAATACGAACTGTTTCAGCGTTGCTGATATTAAACTGACCGCCTTCTCTGAGTTGAAAAATAAGCTCTAAATCTGGTGAAACTAATGTATAAACTCATTTAATATGGAAATCGGAGGAATGCGATCCGGTGACACAGCTGGCAATTCGTCACAGGCTTTAACCAGGCGTTTCGCTTCCTCCACAGCCAACTCAATATCGGCATAATCTAAACCGTCTGCCACGTAAGGCGATGTTTTTAAATTACCATTTTCATAGGCTAACAGGTCAGCCTGTAAGGCAGATTTTGCCAGTTGGGGAATGACACAGAATTCGTAGGCAAATGCTGTATTGATAAAGACATCGGCTCGCTGGATATATTCCGGAAAAAATGCTTCTTCGGTGGCATCAAGCATCGGCCAATAGTCAATCGTGGCAAGGGCCGGCGTATTGCGATGATAGACGTCTCTAGCCGACCGTCTTAACATACGAATATCCCTGGGAGACAGCAGTCGGCGATCAGAAATAAGCGTCGCCCAAGGACGTAACATAATGCCATACCATTGACTGGAATCCAGAGAACCAGCAATTTCTTCAGAGAGACCGTGCAGACCTTCCACAAGGAGAATATCTTTCTCTTTTAACTGGATATCTTCTTGGTCGTATACCCGAGTGCGGGTAGGGAAATCAAAGCGGGGAACTTTAACCCGTTTGCCTTCCAAGAGCATCTCTAGATCTCTGTGGATCGCTTCAACATCTAAAGTCGTAATACTTTCCAAATCCTTGCGACCATTGACCGATCCGGCATTATGGTGGGGAATGTAATAATCATCCAGGGACAAACGTACGGCCTCTTTGCCACAGAAGTGCAGTCCACCGGCCAACCTGTCCGTGGTGGTCGTTTTGCCGGAAGATGTCGGACCTGAAATAAACACTGCCTTAATTTCAGAATTCCAAGCTATTTCGGTGGATATCTCGAAAAGTTTATGTAAAAAGGACTTTTCACAAGATTTAATAAAGTCCTCGAGTCTCACAGACCCCAAACTATTTTCTAATTCACTCACTGAAAAATATTTCATTTCGGGATGTTCTGTCATAACGTTCCTCTTTCAAAGGGAGTTGTCAACTAAAGGTCAGGCACACCGTGTGACGCCTGAATCATACAGATGTGGAGACTTCCGGCATGACATTTGCTACTAAAATGAAAGCCTCAGGCGGAAGACCCTGCCTTCGATCATTGTCGACAAATTAATCATCTAGTACGGCACTAGAATACTATATTCTTATTTTTCTCGCAGTAATATTTAGTAAATTAAGATTTAAATAAAAATAAATTCTGCGATCGACTGTACCATTTAAATTTTTTGCAAGGCGAATTCAATCCCCTAGTTTTTCTGTTCGATCAAATTTTACCCAAAAACATGAATGCTTTTTAAATAATGGTATAATTAAGCCGTTGAATAGAACAAATATTTAACATCATTTTCTTACACACTTGCATAGGAGGTTTTTAATGGCAACCTGTAAAATTGTATCTGTAAAAGCCCGCGAGATCATGGATTCCCGCGGCAATCCCACAGTCGAAGTAGACGTAATTACCGAATGCGGCTTTCTCGGACGTGCTGGCGTTCCTTCTGGCGCTTCTACCGGTGCTTTTGAGGCAGTAGAACTGCGCGACGGCGACGAAAAACGCTACGGCGGCAAAGGTGTTCTTAAAGCCGTTGCTAACGTTAACGACGTTATTGCTCCGGAAATTATTGGCATGGACGTATGCGATCAATACAATATTGACCACAAAATGCTCGCTTTGGACGGTACCGACAACAAAAGTAAACTAGGCGCTAACGCTATGCTAGGCGTTTCCCTCGCCTGTGCCAAAGCAGCAGCGCAATGCCACGGCATGGATCTCTACCGCTACCTCGGCGGAACCAACGCCCGCACATTGCCTGTCCCCATGATGAACGTTATCAACGGCGGCAAACATGCCGACAACAGCGTCAATCTACAGGAATTTATGATTATGCCAGTAGGAGCTAACTGTTTTGCCCAAGCTCTCCAATGGTGTGCCGACGTCTTTCATACGCTCAAGAGTATTTTGAAAAAAGACGGTTACGCCACATCCGTCGGCGATGAAGGTGGCTTTGCTCCTAACTTCCAAAGTGATGAACAGGCTCTCGAATACCTTGTCAAAGCCATTGAGACTGCTGGGTTCAAACCTGGTGAGGACTTTATGATCGCCATGGATCCAGCAATGACGGAGCTTTACGAAGAAGCAAAGGCGAATGGCCGCGACGGCGAATATTATTTCTGGAAATCTGATCGCTTTATGACAAAAGATCAGGTCATCGACTTCTGGGAAGAAATGGTTGAAAAGTATCCGATTATTTCCATCGAAGACGGTCTTGCAGAAGAAGACTGGGAAGGCTGGCAGGAGCTGAACAAGCGCCTCGGCGATAAAATTCAGCTGGTAGGTGATGACCTCTTCGTCACCAACAGCAAACGTCTGGCAAAGGGCATTGAGATCGGAGCTGCCAATTCCATTCTTATAAAAGTCAACCAAATTGGTACATTAACTGAGACACTAGAAGCCATGTCAATGGCAGCTAAAGCTGGTTATACAGCTGTTGTCTCCCATCGCTCCGGCGAGACCGAGGACGTTACGATTGCTGACATCGTTGTCGCCACTAACGCTGGTCAGATCAAGACTGGTGCGCCATCTCGTACCGATCGGGTGGCCAAGTACAACCAATTGCTCCGCATTGAGGAATCTCTCGGCGATAGCGCTACGTACTTAGGTCGCAAGGCATTTAACATCTGATATTTTCAATCATCGAGCTCAATCGAATATCCACAATTTAGCGTGACTTAAAAACGAATCCCCCTGAATAACTCGCAACGTCGAAGTCATTCAGGGGGATTTTCATGTTTACTTTTTAAGAACAAAAGAATCGGCGGCCAGCCCTTTCGGAACTGACCGCCACTTGTAACTAATTGTTACTTAATCCGCATATTCTCGTAAGGTCTTACGGCAGAATTGCCCAAGTCCAGGGTTGCGGGGTCTTGATATGGTTCTTACCAGCTCTGTTAACGAACGGTGATACGAAGTAGAAGTTTGCATCGTTATCGACAGGTTTCAGATCTGTCCAGTGTGTGCGATCAGCGCCCACAATGTACATGTAGGTAAGACCTCTATCATCTTTCAGTTTACGGAAGATGACGTAGCCATCTGCACCGTCAACGAGATCCCACTCAACCTTGATCATCTCTTGAACAGATTTAGCGCGCAGGTTCGTTACGTGTCCAATGACATCGGGTTTTGCAAATGTGTATGTGCTCGGCTTGGAGACAACCATTCTACCGTCGTGGGTCTTCTTATAGGAGAAGACGAAGTAGAAGTTGTATTCATCAGCATAAGCTCCCTTGTCGGTAATATCAGTTGTTACTGTTACACCAACTTGCTCCAATGCGCCGCCCTTCTTCATGCGGTATACAATGTAACCTTCAGCGTCGGAAACAGCGTCCCACTTGACATAGATGTTGCTCTCTGTGCCGGTCGGTACTGCAACCACGTTCTGAGGTGCTGCGATGGACATCCAGTCAGCTACCAATTCAGTGTCTTCAAGTACGATTGTACCGAAATCATAGATCTTGCCATCTTTCAGCCATGCATTGAATACTTCGTCTGCTTTGGTCGGTGCTGCCGGTTCTTCAACGGTTGTGCCATAGTCGACAACAACAGTTGCTTCTTCGTCAGCGAGCTCGCCGCCATTTGCGTCAAATGTAACGTTAATCAGTTTGGTCCATACTGCGTACAGAGTGGTCTCAGCTTCGATAGGAGTGTCAAAGTCGAACAGTTCATCGGATGTGATGTCAACTTTCCAACCGTCGAGTCTGTAGCCTTCAACCTCTGCTACCTCAGGTTCGGTTGCGGTCTGACCCGGCTCAACAACCTGCGGTTCGACAACAACGTCACTGATGGCAGTTTCAAATGTTACTTTATAACCTTTCGCCCAATCAGCCTTCAAGGTGATGTCATCGGTGATCGGCTGTGTGAAGTCAAATGCATTACCTTCTGCATCCAACCAACCCTTAAATACATAACCTGTACGTACAGGCTCGACAGGTGCTTCGGCAACACCATTCATCGGATATTCGACGACGAGAATCTGCTTATCAAGTTCATCTTCTCCGCCGAGGAATACACCTTCGCCAGCGTTAAATCTCACAGTGACCACTTCGGTCCAAGCTGCTTTAAGAGTCATGTCGCCTTCGACAACTGCGTCAAAGTCGTAGGCCGTGCCGTCTTCTTTTACCCAACCATCAAAGATGAAACCTTCTTTAACGGGTGCTTCAGGCTCAGCAACTTTCTCGCCGTAGTTTACATCAACAACATTGGCATCTTCGCCGTTGTCGCTATCAAATGTAACTTTGTAGATGATCGGATCCCAATCCGCTTTGATAGTGATCGATCTCACGATCGGCACTGAGAAGTCAAATACGTCATCTGCAAGAGTGCCGTCGGCGTTGACACGCTTCCAGCCTAAGAAAGTATAGCCTTCTTTTTCTGGAGTTGCCGGTTGCTCAATGGTCTCATCCTTGAGAACTTCTTTGACGACCGGCTCAGTGCCATTGTCACTGTCGATAGTAACCGTGAATTTCTCTAGCCAGTTAGCAACAAAGAGATAATCTGTATCTGCCAAGTGTTTGCCAGCGTCCGTAAATGTGTACGGATTATTATTGTAGAGCCAACCATCAAATTTATAATTTTCTCTGGTCGGATCGGCGGGTACATCGATCAATGTGTCTTTGTCTTCTTCGAAGGTGAGTACATTTGCACCATTGGCAAATTGACCTTCGCCTGCGTGGAACTTAACCGTTACTTTCTTAACCCAGATGGCATACAGTGTTTTGGACTCACTAAACGGCACGCTGTAATCATATGGTGTCGTTCCACCGAGAGTCCAGCCTTTGAAGTTATAACCTTCTCTGACAGGGACTTCTGAAATTTCTGTAACAGTTGTATCTTTGACAATTTTTACCTCTATTGGCGTAGTTGGTCTGTCATTTTCAAATTGCCCATAATTCGGATGGAATGAAATTGTAATCAGATCATCCCAGACAGCTTTCAGCGTAATGTCTTCGTTGACTTTTGAACTAAAGTCGAAGAAATCATCTGCGAGAACTTCTTCCGGATCGACAGCAGTGACTTGCTTCCAACCGGCGAAGGCTTTTGTATCATCAGTCCACTTGGGATCTGCGGGTTCCGCAACGGAAGTGCCCTTGGCAATCTTCACTTCATCCTTAAATCCTGCACCTGGAGTGCCACCATTTAGATCAAATGTGACATAGACTGCAGGTTTCCAAACAGCAAACAGCGTAAAGCTTTCGGTTACAGGTTTGGAGAAGTCATAAAGAACGGGGCTGCCGCTTCTTGTATCATACCAACCTGCGAATGCAAAGTTTCCCGCGGTTTCGGGGTCTTCTTCAGGTTTTACTACCAAAGCACCCTCGGGTAATGACTGTTCTGCCGGAACCACTATAGCATCTGTAACCTGCTCAGTTTGTGCATCAAATGTAACAGTGAATACCTCTGCGTCTACAGGAATTTTCCAATAAGCGTAGTATGTCTTCTTACCAGCAGGTTGCTCTGTTTCTTTAATTACATCAATATCAATAACTTCTGTACTATCAGCTGCTGCTACCCAGCCTCCAAACTCATAACCGGGTTTGGTCGGATTTTCGGGCATCAGATCGCCAATTTTGCCACCTTCGTCAAATACGATATCCGCAATCTCGGAACCGCCCTGGGTATCAAATTTAATGATCGCCTGATCAACCCATTTCGCTGTAATCGTGATATCTTCTCTGACCGGCCATTCGAAGTTATATGGATCATTCTCTGCAGTCTTCCAACCATCAAATCTTGCTTTATCTTTGGTGGGATTCTCAGGTTGAGCAACTTCTTTTCCTTTGTCAACTTGGACTTTTTTAGCTTCGGTTGACCCGTCGGACCATTTGCCGCCGGCGAGTGCGAACGTCACTACGACTTGTTTTGTCCAATTAGGCTTGACAGTAATATCTTCGGTAATCAGAGCGTTGGCATCAAAGGGTTCCTCACCGACTAACCAACCGTCAAACTTGAATCCTTCTTTAACAGGATCAGCAGGCATTTCATCTGTGGGTACTAAAGTATTGTATTCGACAGTGACTACCTTTGCATCAGTCACATCAACTTCATTGCCTTCTTCGTCTGTCTCTACCCATTTACCGCCATCAAGTTCGAAGGTAACTCTGTATTCATTAACTTCCCACTGGGCGACCAGGGTAATGTCTTTCACGATGGGGTTCGGATCAAATTCAAACTTAGTATCGGTACCCTCAAGGCTCCAATGTTTGAATGTATAACCATCGCGTTTAGCGGCCGGTACATCTTCAGCCTCGTTAATCTCTTCACCGTCATCGATTTTTACATCTTGTGAGGGAAGTTGATCTTCACCAACTAGGATATATCCGCCGTTGGCATCAAATGTGACAACGTGGAATTCCTGCCACTTCGCGACAAGGGTCAAGTTGTCAGTGACAGAAGTATCCAAATCGAATGATACTTCAGTACCTTCTATAACCCATTCTTTAAATTCGAACCCTTCTCTAGTCGGATTTTCAAACGGCTTTAACGTGTCATACTTTGCAATGGTCTGTGATTTGACCGGTGTGCCACCGTTAGAATCAAAGGTCACAGTAACAGCATCTAACCACTTGGCTACGACGAGCGTATCCTTATCCAGTGGAGCGTCAAAGTTAAATGGTCTATCGAAGGGGTTAGGATCTTCATAAATCCATTTGTCAAAGACTTTGCCTTCTCTTGTCGGATCTTCAGGTTTCGTCGGAGCAGTGCCCCTGTTGATGGTCTGCGCCGGTACTGCGGTACCGCCGGCAGAATCGAATGTCAGGGTGACCAAATTCTCATTATTAGCTTTCCAAACCGCTTGCAGCTCTGTATCTTTATCGATGACAAGCTGTAGGGGTGCAGTTTCGCCACCGGGCTGAATGATCCATTTTTCCAGTGTGAAACCTGTTTTCTCGGTTGTTAGACTGGCTACATCTAGCTTATAGCCATCTTTGACCACCATTGGATCGATTGTTGGCTCACCGCCATCGGTATTAAATGTAACGTTCCACGTTTTATCCCATTTAGCGACAACTGTGAGGTCTTCGGTAACCGGTGTGCCAGCTGCATACTCGGTTTCGCCTACATACCAACCGGCAAACTTATAGCCTTCTTTGCTCAAATCGTCAGCAGCGGGAGCATCGGGCAATGCGCCATCTTCAGAAACTTTGACTTCCAAAGCTGCTGCGTCGCCGGCATACTCGCCACCATTTAGATCAAAGGTAATTGTATAAGCTTTTTCATACTTAGCAATTAAAGTTAGATCTTTAGTTAATGGGGCGGGATCAGCGTTAAAGTCCCACGCCACTTCTGATGTGCCTCCGGCTGAATACACTTCATACCAGCCAGTAAATATAAATCCAGCTTTTTCCGGCGCTGTCGGTTCAGCCAATGTATGACCTACTTGAACAACCGCTGCGTCAGGTTCAGGTGTTCCACCGTCAGCGTCAAAGGTAACCGTGTAAGACTCGACTTCCCTTGTCTGCGCCGCCGGAGCCGGTTCTTCTACTTCTTCCGCAAAGACAACTCCTGTTGCCAAAGTGAAACAGTAGACGAGTGATAGCAATAGAGCTATTATTCTCGATCGACTCTTCTTCATGAATTCTCCTCCTATTTCTTAACTTTTGTCCTTCTAAACAACGCATTAAATGAAAATAGTTCGCACTTACGTCAATTAACTTCATGTATCGATTTGTCTCTTTTATTATCCCTAAAGAGAACCAAACCCCAATCCTTCGAATCGTTCCCTAGTGAGGTGTTCAACCATTGATCGGCCACCCATTATCCCATAGCACAACATTTCGACAGCGACGAATTTCCCATCCGTTGATTCAATAAATACTCACATTGCGTGACTTCAATCTGCCGCAATATAACTCATTCAAATTCATTCAATCATCTAATGTTCAATTCTCATATCTGCTGTAAACTTAAGCTCTATGGTGGATCTTGAACGCATCAACGTCAATGCAAGACGACGCCTTCCATTTAATATCCTGTTTCAAGGTGCTACTTTGCCTAATATTGGCTGTCGACTGACTCTCTAAGTTAGGATATTAATCCATTTTACAAACAAAGCCAGCTTCCGGTTAATATTTTGAGTTTCATATATTAATATACACAATATCTTTAACTATTGCTACATCATTCACGATTAAAATTAAACTATTTGATATCAAAATTACATTAATCAATATTAAAATTGCATTATTTAAGATCAAAACTATATAATTTGATATAAAAACTTAATTATCATTTATTAAATTTATATAATTTACGATTAAATTTATACTTTTTAGTCATTTCTATTTTTTAATCAATTTAGTTATCAAATATATCAACAAATGAACCCTAGCAATAATGATTCACCGGCATAAACAACTGTTTTTTACTCCAGCAATGTAAATTATAATAAGCCCACATGTATAACGTTCATAAAAAATTTAAGATACCGAGTACGGATTACCCATTCTTCCGTACTCGGTATCATAAAAGTTGAATTGTGTGTATTTAATAGTAATTTTTTAATGATTTACTAAAATTAATGGTAAATCATGCTGTGATCATAACATTGTGACATTACATGACCCCTGACATATTTTATTTTTAGAGATTTCCCATGGCTGTTTCCGGCTGGTCCGGACCCATACCTCTTTCTTTAAACACAGCCGCAAGATCACGCAGCGCATCTTCTAAGACCGCCCGCGGCGCGGCAATATTTAGGCGCATAAATCCCTCGCCACAGTGGCCGAACCAGACGCCGGCGTCCATAGCGATCTTCGCCTGATGAAAAATAAGCGTCTGCAAGTCTAAATCCTTCAGACCGTAGTCCCTGAAGTCGAGCCACATCAAATACGTCGCCTCGTGTTTAAAGAACCGCACCCGAGACAAGTATTCTCGACAGAAGCCACGCACAAAAGCGGCATTGTCAGCCAGATAGTCCAGCAATTCCTCCAGCCAATCCTCACTCTCGTTGTAGGCGGCTGTCACCGCTTCAATGGCGAAGGCATTAGGCATACCGAGACCATTTTTTTGAATCTGTCGAGCAAAGCGCCGCCGCAATTCAGCGTCCTCTATAACAATGAATGACATCTGCAAACCGGCCAAATTAAATGTCTTACTGGGAGCCATGCACGTCACTAAGTGTCTGTGATAAGCCCGATCCAACTCTGCCACTACCTGATGCCTTGAACCATGTAAAACCAAATCACAATGGATTTCATCAGCTACGACTATGACATTATTTTCTTTACAAATTTCCATCATGCGGGCCAGTTCTTCCCGTGTCCACAACCGACCAATCGGATTATGAGGTGAACAGAGGATAAACATCCGGGTATCGGGGCGACGGGCCTTCTCAGCGAAATCGGCAAAGTCAATTTCATAAGCTCCGTTTTTAATGACCAAGTCGTTGGACAGAACATGACAGCCATTGTTGCGAATAGCATTAGCAAAAGGATAATATACGGGTTCTTGAATCATCACCTGATCCCCTGGCTCACAGAAAGCATTGACCGCCAAATTTAGTGCCGTCACTACCCCCGGGGTATGTTGAATCCACTCCGCCCGTACTTTCCAATTAAAGCGGCGTTTAACCCAATCAATAAATGCGTGGACATGGGAATCACCGTGGGAATACCCGTAGATCCCGTGTTTTGCTTTCTCCATGACGGCCGTTTGAATGGCAGGCGCCACGGCAAAGTCCATATCGGCAATCCAAAACGGTTTAAGGTCCGAGCGACCGTAAAGTTGTCTCAGGCTCAACCCGGACCACTTGACACTGTTTGATGAACGTCGGTCAATGATCGAATCAAAGTCATACATGATCTTGTCCCCCTTTTTTGTCAGTATACATTTTTTTACCGCAACTCTAAAGCTGTTTTACCCCTCCAGTTAACTACCCTTATATATTCATCTGGTTTAAGTACAAATTTTAAACGTTATAGATAAAAAGTTAGCCCCTGCATCATCGATACAGGAGCTTTTAATTAACGCTGAATTTACAAATCAGAACTTGCTGTAATTTCTTCTCGTTCCTAATCATATTAGGGTGTTTTCCGTTCTCAAATCCAGTAACCTGTCACCTAAAGTTCAAACCGGATTACCAACACTGATCATTTATCCAGTGTCTCTATGGCTTCTTCAATTTTATCAAGTTCTTCTTCCAAATGTTGCAACACGCTCTCATAGGCTGATTCAAGTTCACTGGAATCAGGCAAGTCCACCTCACTGTCCTCTCGCTCTGATTTAGACGAAATTTCCTCTGTGGATTTTTCTGTCTCCTCCGACAATTCTGAAAGCGCCGATGCCGCTTTTGTCGCCACACTTTCTATCTCGTCTACCATTTCATCTATTTCACGATCGGTGATCGTCTTTCTTATTTCACAACCCGTAAAAAGACCGGCGATCAACAACGCCGCCAAAGCAATTGTCAATATACGTTTCATTTTCGTCCTCTTTTGTTTATTAACATTGGTTTCGCCAGGAAAATTTAAGAATTAGTTCTGTTTAGTTGGCTATAGAATAGCACTATAGTTTTTCTCTGTCGATTAAATTTTTATTATTTTTTTACACATTTTCAATAAGAAATCCACTCTGAAAAAGATCATTTTTCCATAAAAAATAGATTGAAAACAATCACTCGACTCGCTTTCTCACTTGCTCTCTAAAAGGGCTAACGTTCCAATTGGATCAGAATTACCTATTTAAACAAGCGAAAGGACGCAGTCAAAAACCGCGCCCTTTCACTACAGAGGATTTTAGATCGCCGGGTACGATCATTTTGTTACAATTTTATTGCTAAGGAGGTAATCAATAGCAAAACGTTACAGGATTTAAAATTAAATGCGTCAAAGGATGTGTTAAATAATTAGTATATAGGACTGAAGGTGTAAGTTTAATGCTGTAATTAAAGTCTACTCTACCCGCCGTCAAATATCATTGTGTCCTCCGACTAAATAAACCCTGCTTCATTGTGATGCTGAAATGAATATATTTTTGTACATTATCTATTAAACTTCTTGTATTTTTCTTATTTTACTTGTGCTAACAGTACAGGTTCTATAGAAATTATTAGTCATATAGTTCGGTGATAAACCCCGCTGATTCCCATATACTTAGTAATTAAGAGGTCAAAATTTTATTTTTATTTGTTAGTCAGTAAATTAATCAGCAACTTAATTAGATTGGTCATGCTATGCAAGAATATAAAACATATTTCGATCATATTCACATGATTTTTGAAGCGGAACATCAGGCCAACACCTACCTGCTGGATGCCGGTGTTCAGCAAATTTTAATCGATGCAGGAGCTCCCGAGGCAAGACTGGAGGGACTCAACCGAAATAGACTGCAGAGTATTTATTTGACCCACGGTCACTACGACCACATTACTCATCTGAAAGAGTGGAAAGAGACCCGCGGTCTCAAAGCTTATATCCACAGCGACGACCAAATTATGTTGACCAATCCAATGCTCAACATGAGCGTCATGAACGGCTGTCCCATGCGCGGTCTGCCTGCAGATGGGTTCATTAAAGACGGAGAGATCATCAATTTATCTCCCGTCTGGCAGCTTCAAGTTGTCGCCACGCCGGGTCATACTAAAGGCAGCTGTTGCTTTTTATTGTGGAAAAAACTGACCAACAATAGCCCCGAACCTGTCGCCCTATTTACTGGAGACACCCTCCTCGGCGGCAAGTTGGGTCGCACCGATTTCCCCGGCGGTGTTCCCCCTCTAATGAGCGGCACAGTAGAGAGGCTAAAGGCCTTAATGTACGCCCTACCTGAATCAGTTGCCATGTTTTTTGGACATGGTCGACCTTCAACTGTAGGTATTGAAAGAAAATTTAATCCATTTTTACGCAAAGATTAACATTATTATGTTAAATCATTAGAAACCTTGTCTTTCACGACAAGGTGTTAGAGAGGTGAATATGGCATCACAGCAAACGAGAAAATCATCCTTTATGCCTAAGCCCAAGTGGCTTAAAGCACCGCTCATGAGCCCTGACTTAGGATTAAAAGTAAAAAACTTATTGAAACAACAGGAGCTACACTCCGTCTGCCAAGAAGCGGCCTGTCCAAACTGTGGCGAATGTTTTAATAAAGGAACAGCAACATTCTTAATTATGGGACAGCAGTGTACACGCAACTGCCGCTTCTGCAATATTACCAACGGACGACCTGGACCCCTTGATCCAGACGAACCCTTACACCTACTCCAATCTGTTTCCATAATGAATTTAAACCACGTCGTCATAACTTCCGTGACGCGGGACGACTTGCCAGACGGGGGAGCGGCTCACTTCGCCCGCTGCATCCGTCTTTTAAAAGAAGAACTTGATCCCGCCCCTACCGTCGAGGTTCTCATCCCTGACCTGCAGGGAGATGAGTCTGCATTGCAAGTCGTGCTAGACGCAAACCCCGAGATCCTCAACCACAACATAGAGACAGTTCCTCGCCTGTATGACAGCGTGCGCCCCCAAGCCATCTACCAGCGCTCTTTGGATGTTTTAAAAAATGCCAAGGCTATGCGCCCTGATATTCTTACAAAATCCGGAATTATGTTAGGTTTAGGAGAAACAGCCGAGGACGTCCTCGCAGTTTTACAAGATCTCCGCGATCACGATTGCGACCTGCTCACCATCGGTCAATATCTGGCGCCTACTAAAGACCACCACCCCGTCGTCGAATATGTCAAACCCGAACAATTTGACCGCTACAAAGAAGCGGCTCTGGCTATGGAATTTAAAGGCGTTGCCTCCGGCCCCTTGGTTCGCAGCTCTTATCGCGCTGACAAGTTATACCAACAAGCAAAGGAAGAACAATGACTAAATTTTATTACATAATGATGCCTGATCTCATTGATGCGTCCACCGCGTTTGCCCTTGAAGATTATCTTCTGACATTGCCTATATTTGACAACAGCCGTTGTTTCCTTGCCTGGCGAACACCTCCGACGGTGATGATCGGACGTTATCAGAATCCCTGGGGAGAAGTACATTTTGATCAATTAGAGAAAAACAACATCCAGCTCATCCGCCGTCAGACCGGCGGAGGCGCGATTTTTACCGATCCTGGCAGCATCCAATTCAGCTTTATTTCCAGCCGCCAACATCGCAATTCGGGAGAAAAGCAAAAACAGATTGACTTTAAGCGCTTCTTGACTCCGGTTGAGTCTGCCCTGCGGGAACTCGGCTATCCTGTGGAAATGGATCAGCGCAACGACCTCTTAATCGAAGGCGCAAAATTCTGTGGCAATGCTCAGCACTTCTACGGCAATAAAGTGCTACATCACGGCTCCCTGCTCTACAACAGCGACTTGGATCTGATGTTCAACGTCCTCCAACCGCCGGCATATAAGTTGGAAAGT
This sequence comes from Clostridiaceae bacterium, assembly GCA_012520525.1. Taxonomy (GTDB): domain Bacteria; phylum Bacillota; class Clostridia; order Saccharofermentanales; family Fastidiosipilaceae; genus JAAYOA01. The sequence goes on from JAAYOA010000103.1 coordinate 58,973, forward strand.
AAGGGCATCCAGTCCGCCCGTCAGAGGGTTATGAATTTAGCCGATTACACGAAAGTTCGACCCGTCAATAATAGTCTATTTTTCAACAAGTTTGCTGTCGCGGCAATAAACAAAGCCACTCTAGACGGTAATATTTTAGAGGCCTTCCACCTTTCCGAGGCTGACAAAAAAATCATCCGCGACATTCGCCACCAGAAGTATCTGTCTAAAAACTGGAACTTCAGTAACTCACCCGCTTGTACCATTAAGAATGAAATCAAGCGCGACGCTGGTCGAGTCACCAGTTTTATTGCTATCGAGGAGGGCAAGATCCAAACCATCAATTTGGAAGGGGACTTCTTCTGTCAAGACAACGAGCAATTGGCGAGGATATTAGATCAATATGTGGGCAAGATCTACGATCCCTCCACAATGCACCGCCTAACTGAAGAATTGAACCAGCACAAGCTCATCTTTGGCTTCGATCAAGACGATCTCTATACCCTGTTTTTTCCAAAAGAAACCTCCGCAGTCGAGTGACGACTTTCCACTCAGCTGCGAATTTCAACAAAAATCCCTGTGCAGAGCATATATGGATTCTCCCACATAAATGCCCCCACAGGGATTTATTTATATATGATATTTAAATTAAACAATGTATAAGTAATTATTTATAAACAGGTCTTGGTTTCTCCTCACTCGTGCGGTGCATCAGCGACTCAAAGAAGAAGACAATTTTCATCGACAGCAGTATCCTCTGACAGAGCGAGTCATTGTTGAGATTGATGTCGAGGATTTGCTCTACCTTGTTGATGCGGAAGCTAACGGTGTTGCGATGAATAAACAACGTCTTTGCCGTCTGCTGCAAACTGCGATTATATAAGAGGTAGTAATAGAACGTCTTCGATAATTGGGCGTCGTTTTCCCTATCATAGTCAGATAACTTAACAATCAGAGGATCACTAAATTGCATCATGCCTTCAGCGGGATCAATGTGCAATAACAATTTGTAGAACTTGACGTTGGCATAGTAGAAAATCTTTGTCGACGTATAGATATCCAGACCCAGTTCAAGGGCATCAATCGCCTCTTTATATCCTACCGGGCATTCCGCTGGTGTATTCATCGGCTGACTAATGCCAATGGGAATTTGGTTTTTCTTATTAAAATTCTGATACTTCGCGTCAATTGCATCGACCAAGGATTCGATGTGAGCGATTGGTACGAAAGCCAAAAAATAATCCTGATACCATAAATAATTGTATTCCGAAAAATAGCCCTCGATGAACTTGGGAATCAGATCAAGAATAGCATTGGCATCGCCGATATTTTTGATATCAATGGCTACAATATGAAACTCTTTAGGCATCTGGAAGCCCAGCGCCTGGGTTGAAGTCGTCAGCTCATTGTGACTGCCGTAGTCGCCTCGAATCATGCCGCTCAGGATCTTCTCTTTAAGGGGCAGCTGACTAACTGTAGTTTGAACCGAATCATTCCAGCGCAGTCCAAACATGCGAGCCACCGCCGCCACGGCTTCTTCGGACAGACTGTCCTCGGGGGTCTGACAGCACACCATCACTACATAGCCGACATGTTCGTTATCTTGATAAATTTTTCCTAAAACTTTGTTGTAAACAGAGTACGGGCAGTTGACTTGAAAACTGTCTCGATGGTCGAGGCTTTTTACGACATCAGGCAAGTGGGTGAACTGAACGATAAATTCCGGTGTACAGAACTTCTGCTTACAATTCAAATGCCAATATTCATCAGTGATTTTGTCAATATCTGAATAGGAAATGACGTAAAAAGACAGGTCAATTACTATGATGGGATTTTGTAAGAGATCAGAACAATTTTGTACGAGCTCGTCAAACGTCCGATCACCTTCCGTCATCAGTCGAAAAAGCTTGGACTGTAGCTCAATTAGCCGAATTGAGTCTTTATCTTTCAAAAGCATGATCTCCTTTGTGTAATGAATATAATTTTTGCAATAATTTAGAAAATATGAAAGCACTCATTACAATCTTTAGCATACCATAATAATTTATATTATATACAATTCAACGCCATTTCCCATCTATTTATCAATTATTTTAAGTTAATTTTGTAAAAAACTTGTAATCACTATTATTTCCTAATTGTGTCGAAAAAATAAGGCTTATTTTGAAAAGAGTCCAGTTAGGCAACCACTCTATTCCTGATTCTAAATACCACCGATCGTCAAAATAGGTTGACCTTGGCAAGGCAAAATGTAGATGTTCGCGCTAAACTCAAAGGATCTCTTTAAAATAAAATGCTATAAACCACAAGGGATCCGCTCCAGAAATGATCAGATCCCTTTGGTCGCACTTTAGACCATTCCGTTCAACAAAACGATCTATGCGCTGTGAGTATATAACAATGGAATGTGTTGAAGTTTACAGTTAGTCACCCGCGTGAAACAGCTCAATAAATAGAACTCATCAGCTCTTTCATTTTTTCTAATTCGATTTTGCGGGGGTTGGTGCGAAGGTTGACGTCGTTTAGAGCATTGTTAGAAATGGTTTCCAAATTCTGTTCAAACTCTTCTTTGCCAATGCCGTATTCGCTGAGGGTTGCCGGGATGCCCAGTTCTTTGTTTAGACCTTCTATGTGGACTGCGAAACCTTCGACGAGTTCGGCGTCGGTATCGCCAGGGATATCC
>JAAYOA010000104.1 GCA_012520525.1 Clostridiaceae bacterium
TAATTGAGTATATTTTTTCAGGAGTGTGTTGGACACGCTCACCCACTGCGCAAGCGGGAAGGGAGAAAAAAGCACATCGTCCCAGACGATCTCTGCACTCATAAGCCAGAAGACCTGCCCGGAATGGAGTAACGAGCAACGGTTTATTGTATGTTACGTCTTTTACGGTGAAAGCGGGCCGCTCTTGTTGAGTGGCTTTTTGTTTTTCCGTATCTGAAAATTTCCGTAATTACAACTCAAACCTTGCCTTGTAAGGAGGACAAGATGAAACGTAGTCAAAGATGGCTGGCGAGGGTATTGGTGATGCTCTTGCTAATGACGTCCCTGCCTATCAATGGGGTGTGGGCGACGGAAACAGCGATGTCGGAGGATGGGATTGTTTCTGAATTACCAGAAACAGATGTCGAAGAGCCCACAGTTCTGACAACCAGTGTGGCAGATGAAATGCTTGCAGTTGAATCTGTCGCTACAACAGAAGTAGAGGAAACGACAGCTTCGGAGTCAAGCGCTCCGGCGACGGAAACAGCGATGTCAGAGGATGAGATTGTTTCTGAATTACCAGAAACAGATGTTGAAGAGACTGCAGTTCTGACAACCAGTGTGGCAGATAAAAAGTCTGCAGTTGAATCTGTCGCTACAACAGAAGTAGAGGAAACGACAACTTCGGAGTCGAACGATCCAGAGGCGACAGCTGAAACGCCCACAGAAGAAACAAGATCTGAAACTGAGTTGCCTGAAGTTCAGTCCCGGGAAGATGTCACACCACAAGAAGTGACGCCGGTTGATCCCAGTGAAGCAGCGGGTTCATTCATGTTGGTTGTCGATACCAAAGAAAGCTTAATCATTGTTCCTGAACTCGTCTATTATCGTGAAAATATGACAATTAAAGATGCTTTGAAGGCTTCAGGTCATACTTTTGTAGGTATAGATGAAGGCTATGTCACAGAGATTGATGGGTTCAAACCGGAAAGTGGGTTTTTAGTTTCTACCGAAACCGGTGGCTGGGATGCTTCGGTTCAGGCTTCGACAATTAAATTATTCCGCTATTCCACTAATTTTGGAGAGCCGGATTATCAGATGCCTATGTCAGATGCTCTGAAAGCTCTCTATGATGTCATGATAGAGTACCTAAAATCCAACGAAGCACAATCGGATGCAGCTGCCAAAGCGGCTTACGATGCTGCTATTGCAGACTTGCCGAATATTTCAGATGAAAAGGCAACGGAACATAAGAATGCATTGCGAAAAGCTTTAGATGATCTGAATGCGGCTGAAAAATTCACTTTGACGCCCAATGTCACTTTAGGAGATACAGCTGTAACAGATTATGACTTAAAACTATGGTATGCAAATGGCACTGCGGTCACTATTCCTGAAGACGGCGTTATTGAGCTTCTGCCAGGCAAGTATAAAATTGAAGTTGAGAAAGACTACAATGCCATTCTTGGCGAATTTGAGATGGGTTCAGCCGATCAGACTTTAGAGTTGCCGCTGCCGGAGGGACACCTTATTCAAGATGGTTTTACATTCCGTGAGAGCTGGATGAATCAAGAACCTGAATTTGCCAGCGATACAGCAACGGGTGATCTCAGGACTGACTTTGATCCTCAAATTCATGAATACACAATCTTTATGCCAGATTCAGTAACTGATATGCAGCTGGTTGCTCTGGGTCAATCTGGTTGGTATCTCTATTACACAGATGCAGAGGGCAATTCGGGTGGCACAAAAGGTGTCTATGGGACTGGTCAGTCGGTGGAATATCGATATGCACAAATGAGTAATTTTGCTTCCCAGTATGGATCCGGCGGTAAAAAATTGCGCATCACCGTCGAAAATAAACTGGAAAGTGGTTTAACACAGGTTCAATCATATTTCATCAATGTGGAACGCCAAGGGTCTTTGAAAGATTTGCAAGTTGCCTATGGTGATACCCAAGCTGGTCTTTCATTTGATGAAGAGACCAAAACTTACACTGCTTTGATTGGCAGTTCTGCGGAGTCCGTATCGATTACACCCGTGATTGGCGGTACTGCTGAGGCAGGCTATGTCATAAGAGTTGATGACGAGGATGTGACCATCGGTTCGTCAGTAGATATTCCTGTGACGGAATTAACGACAGAGAAAAAAATCAGCGTCGGTCACATTCGGGGTGCATTCACTGATTACACATTGATCATAGAAAAGAAAAATGAGATCCCTGTCAATATTTCGGTAACCAACGAAGGGGCCACTCTGACGGTGGCAACCCAAGATGGCAAAGAAGTCGAACCCCTTGAAAACAACATATATAACTTAGTTGATCAACAGGCGTATGTGCTAAAAGCGGAGAAGGATGGCTTCTATGCCACTTATGATTTCCTGCCTGAAGCGGATCAAGACATTGTTGTCACATTACCTGATGAGAAGGGTTTCCTGGAAAATCTTCAATTTGGCGATAAGGATCCAGGCGACTTGATTCTGACTCCAAATTTTGACGTTCTAACCTCTTCGTATACCCTGTCAATTCCAGACACTGTGAACAGTGCAAGCGTCTGGGCAAAATTAAATGATGAACTTAATTTACCGGCATCGACGAAAATCGAAGCTGTGTATACGAACTTAAGAAATGGTGTCGTCCGCACAGTAGATGTTCGCGATGGTTCTTCATACGGTTCTTATTTATCCAGCTGCACGCTGAAAGATAAAGTTTCTAAACCTATAGATATTTTTGTTTCTTACACAGCTGAAGATGAATTTACATACGGTCAGCAATATCACGTTGAAGTTTTGGATACAGGAGCGTCACTCGAGCAAGTAGATTCAAAAGTCGACGGTGAAGTTGTTCAATTGACCCCTGATTTCGAAAAAGATACTTTAGAATATGAAATTGATGTGGCAGCTACGGCCCGGGAATTAAGTATACAAGCTGAAGTCGGCAGACCGTTTTATGAACTCTTTATAAATGATGAAGCAGTGGAAACAGGCGAACCATTTACTATTGAGTTAACAAATGAAGAAAATGTTGTAGTTCATGTAAAAGTAGTCAATCCAATTAGCAACGACGAACAGATTTATAAAATTAAAGTAAATCAATTGCCTTTGCTGCAAATTGCCTTAAACACAACCCCAGAAGACGCTATTGTCAACTTAACGGATGCCTGGGGCGTACGTCTGTGGCCAGATGAGGAAACAGGTAAATACGGTCTCTTGGAAGGCGTAAAATATAATTATGTCATTTCTCGAACAGGATATATTACGAAAAAAGGACAATTCATTTGTGGTGGCTATGATTTGAACTTTGTTCTTGAAGAAGCACCAGTCAATGAAAATATTAATGAGGAACTTGAGGCGCCATGGCCGTCCTTTGGTCAAAATAATGATTACAATGCTGTTATTGATTACAAGACGCCTCAGGATGCCAATGATGCAAATCTCTACTGGGCTACCAGAGCCGGTGAAGGTTTTGGCTCTAGAGCTGCAGGCGTACCCATCGTTGTAGGGGATTACCTTGTTTTAACCTCGAGCAACAAGATTTTTAAGATGGATCGCTTTACAGGTGAAGTTTTAGAAGAACCAGTGGGCGAGATGGTTGGCAGTTCTTCGTTTAGCATTGTACCGCCAACTTATGCTAATGGTATGATTTTTGTCGGCCTTAGTGGCGGCGTCATTCAAGCATTTAATGCAGAAACGTTAGAGTCTCTGTGGGTCTATAGAGATCCTTTAGGAGGACAACCTAATAGTCCCGTTACTTATAGCGACGGTTATGTTTATACAGGTTTCTGGACCGGTGAGAACAGAGATGCAAACTTTGTCTGTGTCTCCGCAACTGATGAAGATCCGAGTAATCCTTTAGAAGAAAAAGAAGCAACTTGGCGCAGATTGCAAAAAGGTGGTTTCTACTGGGCAGGTGCCCACGTGGCTGATGATGTCGTAGTCGTCGGCACCGATGACGGTGAGCGCGGCTATAATACCGACAATTCAAATATCCTTTCTATCGACGCCAAGACTGGACGTATCATCGATGAGATTAGTGGGCTTTACGGTGACCTTAGATCATCTATGAGTTATGACAGTGTCACCGACCGTTACTACTGTACCTCGAAGGGTGGTCTATTCTATAGTGTTGCACTCAATGAAGATGGTACATTTAGAAAAGATCCTAATGGGCATAAGGGTTATGATCTGAAAGTAATTAAATTAGGTGCTGAAGGGGAGACCGTGATGAGTACATCTACGCCCATTATTTATAATGGTCGTGCTTACATCGGTGTGTCCGGCGGATCCGGTCACTTTACAGGCCACTCTGGTCATTCCATAACAGTCATAGATCTGTCTTCGTGGTCTATTGCTTACAAGGCTTTTACGAAGGGTTACTGTCAGACCAGTGGACTGCTTTCAACGGCTGATGAAGACGGTTATGTATACGTCTATTTCGTAGAAAATTACAATCCCGGCACTATTCGCTATGTCAAAGATAAACCAGGTGTTACCGAAGTTATCAATGCCATGACCGTGGAAGGTCATCCAGGCTATGCTCCTGTGCTTTGGACGCCAGCGGGTGCACAAGCTCAATATGCAATTTGCACACCGATCGCTGACGAATATGGCACACTTTATTTCAAAAATGACTCAGCTTATTTAATGGCAGTAGGAAACAAGATCACTAGTATCGAAGTGGTTGAACAGCCTAATAAAACAATCTATGCTGAGGGCGAGATTTTCGATCCTACGGGCATGAAAGTTATAGCCCATTTGAGTAATGGGTTGACCCGAGATGTCACAGCATATGTGACACTGTCCAACACAGACACAGCCTTGACAGCCGATGATACCGATGTCACTGTATATTACAACTTCGTCATGTATGGTGATAAAGTAGACTCTGAAACCGGAGAGTGGAGCGTCAATGTTCCAGCTGACAAGCCGGAGACATTTATCGATATCACAGTATTAGCAGAAGAAGATGCCAACGCAGTTAATGATGTGATCGACAAGATCGAAGCCATCGGCGAAGTAACTTTGGACAGCGAAGAGGCGATTACAGCAGCACGCTCAGCCTATGATGGTCTGTCCGAAGATCTACAGCCTCATGTGAAGAATGTAGACGACTTGATTGCAGCAGAAGAGCGCTTGGCAGAGTTAAAGAAAGAAGCCCATACACCGACAGTGACCGACCTTAGAGTGGGCGCTTTAGGAAAAGATGTGCGCATCACCTGGACAGGTGACGACCGCGCTGACGGCTACAAAGTATATGCCCGTGCTCCTGGAGAAGAGGGGATGACAGAGATCGCCGATGTCACTGAAACCGAATATTCGTACACTGTGACAGATCTTGGTTATCACTTCTATCAAGTCTATCCTTACGCTGAATATGAAGGTGAAACCTTGATTGGTGGCACAGACACCTATAAATATGCCAAAGTTGTAACAGGATCTGTCCAAAATCTGCAGGTGGAAAATCGCTATGGTCGTTACAATATCGTGACATGGGATGCTGTAGAGGATGCCGAAGGATATGTGATCTATCGCATGGCTCCAGGCGAGCAGACGATGAGCTACCGCTTTGTCACCCAGCGCACCCGCTATGACGATACGGTGGAAGATCTCGGATACTACTACTATCGCGTATGTGCCTATCACACAGAAGATGGTCGGATGATCTTAGGTCCTAGCTTCACGTACGTGTACGCTCAGCGCGTCCTTGATCCAGTGACAAACTTGAAGGCAACGGCAGAGACAGGTCGTATCTTCCTCAGCTGGGATGCCATGTCAGAAGCTTCGGACTATGTGATCTACCGCCGCGGTCCAGGTGAAGACAAGATGAGCTATCTCTATGTGAAGGAAGCGCCCCATTATCTTGACACTCGGATGACGGAGTCGGGATATTATTTCTACATGGTAGTACCCCGTGCAAAGCTGGATGGCAAGATGGTTGCCGGTTCGACTGACGGATATGTGTTCGCCAATGTGACTATAAAATAACTAGCACAAACTTAGAGACCTCGGTTGTAGCAGTATGAATGCTGCGAGGTTAGGCTAACAAAACTACATTAGAATTTATTTGTTATTTGAGAGAATAGTTGTGCTTTAGCTGGTCGGATGCCCTTGATTACGGTCGAGGGCATCCTCCAACTTTATGAAGCATCTTACTAGATATAAATTGAATTTGTTCTATGTAGCTCAATGTAATGCGAAATCAAACTAGCAAAAAGGAATATAGAAGCTAGTAGGTAAAAATTACAGGGTTAAAGAGAATCTATGCCAGAATCTCAGAACAAATTTTCAATCGTTATCCTAGAGGATGCTCGATGGTCACACTGTAGCAAATTATCACGAATTGGACGGACGCATAAATATGCCTGGTCCTAATTTGCAAAAGTAAATGCACCGTTCACCTTGGGCAAAGGGATGTTAAAATACGGTTGTAATGGTAATTGCTTTTTTCAGTTTGTAAGCTAAATGCTACTTTCCAAGGTGCAATTACTTTTTCAATTAACCCATGGGTAAATACTTTTTATAAATTATTGACAGATTATAATGAACATGGTAATATACTAAAGCTGTGCCTTGAATCGCTTTTCAAGGCGTTTTTAAGTGTATAAAATAATTTGGTGGAGGAAATTGTATCATGGCAGCTAAACCGGGTGCACGTGAACGCATCATCCTAGCGTGTGAAGAGTGCAAACAACGCAATTACATAACAAAAAAGAATAAAAACAACACAAAAGATCGTCTTAGCATAAAAAAATATTGCAAGTTCTGCAACAAGCATACCGAACACAAAGAGACGAAATAATATTTGAACGTTAAATCGAAGCACAACTGAGGTATATCATGGCTAAACGGGTTACCCCTAAAAAATCGAATAAAAATACGGGCAAGGGTAAATCTAATAAGAAACCTAACCTATTTTCTCGTCTTGGTAATTTCTTTAAAAATTTGAGTAAAGAAATTAAAAAAGTAATCTGGCCGGATCGTAACAAACTAAAGCGAGCCGCCTCTGTTACTATTACAATTATCGTTGCCGTAGCTTTGCTTATATTTGTCACTGACACCATTCTCCAAGGTGTCTTGAAGGCAGCGGGCTTTGATAAACCGAACGTGGCTCAGCCGTCGACCGAAGTGGTATCTGAGTCAACTGACGAAACCGAAGCTCAAGCGAATTCAGATGCTGGTGATGAGGAGGATGGTTCCATTGCCGAAGGTGACGAAAGTACAGCTGATGATATTGTGGTGAGCGAAACAGATGCCGCAGCAACGGACGATGCCGAGTAATTACGAGTAATTATTTATCTATATAAGGATGCTTTTGCGAATGGAGCAATTGACAGATCTGAAATTGCCGTCAGATGGAAAGGAGGAAGTCGCAATGAACGATGATATGAGAGAAGATTTGGCAGCGGGCGACGGTGCTGCATCGGTTGACGTGTCGGAATCTAATGATATCGAAGGCGCAACGCACACTCCCGAAGATATGGCGGTTGAGGACGAACAACCAGAAGAAGATAAATATGTAGATGATCCAATGTTGCAGACAGAAGATCCGGAGAAGGGGGCAGAGCCTTCCTATAAAGGTGAGGAAGCGTTTTGGTATGTGGTTCACACCTATTCCGGATACGAGAATAAAGTTAAAAATACATTGGAAATGATCGTTGAAAATCGTGGTATTCAGGATTTTATTCAAGACATCTTTATTCCCACAGAAGAAGTAGTCGAGATTAAAGACGGTAAAAAGAAGATAACAGAACGTAAACTCTATCCTGGATATGTGATGATTAAAATGGTTTTGACTGACGAAATATGGTACATCGTCCGCAACACTCGCGGCGTGACGGGTTTCGTTGGTCCCAATTCTAAGCCTGTTCCTCTTTCCGATGAAGAACTGGCAATCATGGGAATGGAAACGGATTGGGTTCCCGTTGTGGACTACGAAGTGGGCGATTCTGTAAAGATTATAAATGGTCCTCTAGAGAGCTTTGTAGGTACAGTTGAGTCCATTAACCACGAAAAGAAAAAAGTTCGCGTTCTTGTATCAATGTTTGGACGTGAAACCCCCGTAGACCTGGAGTTCACTCAGGTCATTACCATCTAATGAGATGATCAATTTTGGTATAAACGACCGCCGTTCCAAGAAATGGCATCGATTATATAATTAGTAGAAGATTGCAATAGCAAATTAATTTGGGAGGTGGCTATCATGGCACAAAAAATAGCCGGATATGTGAAACTTCAAATTCCTGCCGGACAAGCAACCCCGGCACCACCGGTCGGACCAGCCCTCGGACAGCATGGTATTAATATCTCGCAGTTCGTTAAGGAGTTTAACGAAAAAACAGCGTCTCAACAGGGGCTCATTATTCCTGTTGTTATCACAGTGTTCGCTGACCGTTCGTTTACCTTTATTACCAAAACTCCTCCGGCACCGGTTCTGATCAAAAAAGCCTGTAACATTCATAAGGCTTCCGGCAGACCTAATGTAGAAAAAGTTGCGACAATTCCCTGGTCTGAGTGTAAAAAAATAGCAGAACTGAAGATGAAGGATCTCAATGCTTCGGACGTCGAGTCCGGTGCGCGCATGGTCGCAGGTACTGCTCGCAGCATGGGTGTCCTAGTCGATATGGACAGCTGAGGAGGTTAACGATGAAACGTGGTAAAAGATATAAAGAGGCAATTAAATTAGTTGACCGCGAAACCAGTTACGAACCTGCCGAAGCCATTGATTTAGTAATCAAAACGGGTACGGCAAAATTTGACGAGACCGTTGAAATGCACGTGCGACTTGGTGTTGACTCCCGCCATGCAGATCAACAAGTTCGTGGTGCTGTCGTACTTCCCCACGGTACCGGTCGTACGATCCGTGTCCTTGCCTTTGCGAAGGGTCCTAAAGCCGATGAAGCCGAAGCAGCGGGCGCTGATTTTGTCGGTGCAGAAGACATGGCAGAGAAAATTCAAAATGAAAACTGGTTTGACTATGATGTCGTCGTAGCAACTCCAGATATGATGAGCGTTGTAGGTCGCCTTGGACGTGTTCTGGGTCCCAAAGGTTTGATGCCAAATCCTAAGTCTGGCACAGTTACAATGGATCTGGACAAAGCGATTAAGGAAATTAAAGCTGGTAAAGTCGAGTATCGCTTGGATAAGGCCAATATGATTCACTGTCCGATCGGGAAAGTATCTTTTGGCAATGACAAATTGCTTGAAAACTATAATACTTTGATTACTGAAATTATCAAAGCGAAACCAGCTGCTGCCAAAGGGCAGTACTTAAAAAATGTGTCCCTCAGTTCTACGATGGGACCTGGTATTCGTGTCAATACACGTAAATAAATAACAGTTGACAGATCACTGATTATTTGTATACTTATAATGTTGCCAAAGACAGCCGGTGCTTTTTGCTTAAATCACATCGTGAGCCCGCCGAGGTTATAAACTTAAATCATGTTTTCACATGTAATACGATGTTTATGTCCTCTCTGTCTTTTTGGCAGAGAGGATTTTTTATAGAAGGAGGACGTGCACATGCCCAGTGATAGAATTCTGGCACAAAAGCAGGAACAAGTTAAAAACCTTGCTGAAGAATTTAAAAGTGCCCAGACCCTGGTCATAGCTAGTTCCCGTGGCTTGACAGTTGCTCAAGATACGGAGATGCGTGCAACCATGAGAGAAGTTGGCATTACCTTTAAGGTTGTCAAGAACTCTTTGGCTCTGCGTGCCGCTCAAGAGATTGGCTTGGATGAATTGACTGAAGTATTCGTCGGACCTACGGCGATTGCTTACAGCACCGAAGACATCGTTATGCCAGCCAAATTAGCTAAACAGTTTGCTAAAAAATTTGAGCCTTTTGAGATTAAAGGTGGCGCAATTGACGGTGTAGTTTCGACACTCGAAGAGATCGATCGCCTGGCTAGCATACCAGACCAAGAGACACTATATACTCAGTTGGCCTATGTATTGAATTTCCCCTTGACCAAGTTTGCAGCTACCTTGAAAGCTGTCATCGATAAGGCTGAGGAAGAAGGCAAGGATCAGGTTATGGATGTAGTGGCGCCGGCAGGTGCTACAGCGGATGTATCTGATGAAACAGCCGACGCTGCAACCGCAGCTGAGGTCACATCTGAAGCAGAAGCGGCAACTACAACTGAGGAATCGGCCCCGGCAGAAGCGGATGCAGAAGCAGCTCCCGCCGAGTAATCCAGATCGTACTTTTGATGATGGACATTTAAATAACTAAATATTTTGGAGGAAAATATGGCAAGCGAAAAAATTACTAGCATTCTAGATGCTGTTAAAGAACTAAGTATCTTAGAGTTATCTGAATTGGTCTCCGCCATCGAAGAAGAATTCGGTGTAAGTGCGGCGATGGTTGTTGCTGGCGGCGGCGGTGGTGCTGCAGCTGAAGAAGATGGCGGTGAAGAACAAACTGAGTTCACTGTTATGCTGAACGGTCCTGGTTCTCAGAAGATCCAGGTCATCAAAGCTGTTCGTGAGTTGACAGGTCTTGGTCTTAAAGATGCGAAAGCACTCGTTGACGAAGCACCTAAGCCGATCAAAGAAGATGTTTCTAAGGAAGACGCTGAAGCTGCTCTTGAAAGACTTAAAGAAGCTGGTGCTGACGCCGAAATTAAATAATTTAGATTGTCAGACCGACCATACTGACATTTATAATAAAACAGAGCTAGCCATTTCACTTATAACAATGGCAGCTCTGTTTTGTATTTTTGATTAATTTTTGCTGTCACAGGGACAAAGCTAATGGCTTTAAGCCATAGAAGTCGAAGCGTTCTAAGGTAAATTCTTTCCCTATCATGCGTTCACCTTGAGAGGTAAATAAAGTAGTGATAGAATCGATATGTTTAATATTGATAGGAGATTAAAAAATGAAAAGAGCGAAGGATAAAACACCACAGCAGCGCATCAAAACTCGGAAGATGGCTACCATTGCCATGCTCTGTGCAGCGGCTTTGATTCTCGTCGCCCTTGTGCGAATCCCCATTGTTTTATTTTTAAAGTATGACCCCAAAGACATAGTGATTGTTCTCGGTGGGTTTATTTATGGCCCTATGACCTCCGCCCTTATATCTTTAATTGTCTCTTTTATTGAAATGGTGACGATCAGCTCGGATGGTATCTTGGGTTTCATTATGAATGTCATCGCAGGAGTATCTTTTTCCTGCCCTGCCGCATTTATTTACAAAAGAAAGCGCACCCGTGCGGGCGCACTTTTAGGTCTGTTGACTGGTGTAATTACGGTCTCTGCGGTTATGTTGTTGTGGAATTACATCATTACACCTATTTTCTTGAATCAGCCTCGCGAAACCGTGGTGCCCCTTTTGACTACTGCAATTCTCCCGTTTAACTTATTAAAGGGAAGTATAAATGCCGGTCTGACGTTACTTCTTTATAAACCTATTGTCACAGGTCTGCGCCGGGCTCGTCTGATTCCGCCATCGGATAACAGCCAGCCCCAAAAGTCGCGTTTAGGCATTATTTTGATTGCTCTCATCATAATAATTACGAGTGTGCTGATTATCCTATCTATGAATTCAATTATTTAAGGAATGATATATGAATAGTCAAACATTAAATCAAATTGTTACTCTTGTAAAAGAATGGAATAAAGCGTTGCAAATCCAATTGGCAGAAGAGATGGGCGAAACACCAGATTTGTTTCTGACACCGGAAATGAAAATTGCCCTGCGCAATTCTGTCATGAACTCTCTCCAGGGGTGGGGGGATGACCATGCGCCTAATCTGATCGGTCGTTCTCTTGCGGAAGTCACCAATGAGATTGTAACTTGCGATGATGGTTGGCAGGTTTTTTGTGCCGTTGCTCAATATTGCGACACTGAGATGCCGGAGTTTTTAACCTTATCCCTGGGTAGATTTGGTCTGTCATTTGTCGATCGATTGGAGAATGCAATACAGAATTATGGGTTGGGTGATCTTCCCGAAGAAAAGGATCAAAGCATCCGATTGATGGCGATTCATTTGTTGGGGCAATGGCAGGATTTACGATTTTATGAAGAATTATTGAATCTCTATATGACATTAGATGTAATCTCTGATTCAGTCCATGAAGCAATTTATGAATATGGTCTCCATTTAGGGGAAATGGCAGTGCCGATTCTTTATGATGTTTTGTCTACCCAACGTACAGCAGCTAAAGAGGGTCGGGTGGCCATTGGGACGTCCCACGAATATGGAATGATGAATTTAGCTGCGTTGGGAGCTTTAGCGCCGCTGCCAGGTATTTATGAATTGCTGCGGGATCTCTTTAAATTAATGCCTCGCAAAATTATGGGTGTTTTGGCATTTGGCGAATTGGCGGATTCTAGAGCGGTAACGCTACTGCGCCATTTTTTGATCAATCACGGTCATTCCCAAGACCGACAGGTTATTTATGAAGCTGTGGATGTCATAAAACGCCTCGGCGGTCAGATTAATGATCTGCCCATTCCGGCACCCGACAGAAGCAATCGCTGATTAGATTCATTTAATAGTTTTTTTATTTATTAATTAAATTGCTAATGTATTTGTTCAACTTTCAGCACAACAGATAGGATACCTTATGTGCTTAAATCCTATATAAAATAGATAATTATGACAATAATGTTTCTTTTAGTTTAATTATCATTTAAATTGTCTTTAAAAAAATTCCTGTTATGTATAATCAATAGGATAATGATCTACTTTGTTATTCAATAATCGTGTAGGAAGGACTGGTAAGAATGAAAGTTTTTTCAAATCGAAGGAGACTGTTGTCCCGACTTGGATACAGATACCGGAAAAAAGAGACAGGAATTGTAGGTAAGACACTGTCTCTCTTGATGGTGTTGTCTCTGCTGTTGAGTCTGACAATGCCTATGTCTATGGTAGTGGCGACCGAAACTGAAACTGAACCGGTGGCAGCTACGTCTGAATCAGTGGTTGAGGAAAATACGATTTCTGAGACAACCACAGAAAACGTATCTAGCGAAAGGCTGACAACTACTGAAGCGTCATCATTAGCGACATCCGTTAATCAGAATGAGACCACGGAAGTGGCAAGTGATGTTCAAGAACCCGGCACTGAAGTCAGTGAGTCAGAAAGCGCTGTCAATGGCAATGAGAGTTCTGTTGTAGGTCAGCAAACTGAGGAAGTCAGTTCGTCAATAGAAACAGCTGAACAGAATGAGACGTCTGTGGAGAATCCTTCTTCGGGGACAAAGGCTGCTGCACCGGAGAATAATGGAACGGAGAATGCAGAAGATGTTGATCTAGACGAATCATCGAATTCTGATGTCACTGATGCATTAGAAGGGCAATCGCCGAAGTCTCGAAACAACAGTCGAGCCCTTGAAACAGTCGATAAGACGGGTATATTGACATTTCATTCGACGTCATCGGGTAGCAATGTTACGTACGAAATGAAGCTGATGCGTTCATATACGAATTCCAGTGGCGAATTAATAGAAGAATTAGTTGATATTCAATCCTATGTTCAACAGTCAAGCCAACAATATACATGGACAGATTTACCCCAATATATACAAGTTGGTGATCAACAGGTTGAGTATGATTATTATGTGAAATTTTCTGGTTTAGATAATGCATATGGGTCCTATTATGTCATTGAAGAGGGAATGAATATTGATGTCTATACCGCATATGATTATTTTAAAGCAGATGTAAGATATATAGACAGGACTCAAAATCCAGAAAAAGAGATCTATAAATGGAACTTTAAAGAGGCTTTCATGTTTCATCTTTATGATGAAAGTGATCCATCAAATGTAGTAGTAAAAGAAAATAAATATGTCAATGTTCAATCCGATTACAATCTTGATTTTTACACTACACCTTCAAGGCGAATTATCAGACCGAACGACGAGATCTCTTATATCCTTGAGCAAGTTAATTTGCAAGAACAATATGGTTCTGGATTTGAACACATCCAGTTTGATGATTCCAAATTTAAATTAAATCTCAATTATACATTGAAAATAGAACCTGGAGATAGGCGGGTGTATAAGGCTGACTATGAGTTCCTTTTATACAACAATGAATCAGGTTCTTACGAACCGATTGACGGAGTGCCTACATTCATAAATTATAAAACGAGCGATCCGGAGCAAGGAATCATAACCATTGAGAAAAACTTCAATAATAATCCTCCGTATTATAATGGAGTAATAATAGCTTCAATCAGAGGCAATCAAACAATTGCATCAACTCCAGATCTTGGTTCCGATTCTGACCTGTCTAATTTTGAAACCAGACAGAATGAAATACAATATGCAGATTTAGAGCAAAAAATTAAATTTATAATTATTGAATTAGATGAGGACGGTAATCCATTAGAAAATGCAGAGCCAATAGTAGTAAAATTACCACTAAACGGTGTATGGCAAGCCACTGTTGAAGGTTTAAAGGTTGGTACTACTTATAGGGTAAAAGAACTAAGAGACGATATGTCCACCCCTGTTTCTCCCCGTCGTCCGGATTTTATTGTTTCAGGTAGGCCTAGAGCGAATGAAGGTTCTGAACAAATTTCATATCGTCCGCCTAGATTTGAGTATTATGTCGATCTGCAATTAAATGAACATTATCCTCATAGGGTTGTTAAAGTAAAAAATTATGAAAATCCTTTTGCTTTGAGAGCTGAAAAAGTTTGGAAAGACAATGATCAAGTTGATCA
>JAAYOA010000105.1 GCA_012520525.1 Clostridiaceae bacterium
ACATCTCGCTCGACGCCTTCGGCTGGCTCTGGTTCGATGACTTCGACTGCGACTGTTTCAGTAGCTTCAACTACATCTCGCTCGACGCCTTCGGCTGGCTCTGGTTCGATGACTTCGACTGCGACTGGTTCAGTAGCTTCTGCTACATCTCGCTCGACGCCTTCGGCTGGCTCTGGTTCGGCGACTTCGACTGCAACTGGTTCAGTAGCTTCGGCCACATCTTGCTCGATGACTTCAGCTGAATCTGGTTCGATGACTTCGACTGCAACTGGTTCAGTAGCTTCGGCTACATCTTGCTCGACGCCTTCGGCTGAATCTGGTTCGGCGACTTCTGTTATATTTTGCTCGTCAGCTTCTGTTATGTGTTGCTCAGTAACTTCGGCTTCATCTCGCTCAAGGATCTCTTCAGCCTCTTCTGTCGCAGTATCGATTGTTTCTTCTAATGTCAAGTCGGTAGAGTCTGGATCAGATTGACCGTCAACCTTTGCTTCGCCCTCTTCGTTACCTGCAACCGATGAATGTATTTCGTCTGTCAAACTGGTCTCATGATCTGCGAGCGAAACAGTGTTTTCTGTAACCCCAATTTCTGTTGCAATATCCGTTGAAATAACCTCTGGCTCATCTTCAACAACATCTAACTCAAGTGGGATCGTTAAATTACTCTCTTGCAAATCGGTTTGGAGTTGTTCCACCTCTTCAACTCCAGAAACAGATGTTTCTTGTATGGACGATGACTCCACAGTGTAGTTTGCTGTCTTGATTTCATCGGAAACGGTATCTTCAGCTGCTAATACCTGATTAGATAACGCCGCAAACAAAAAACCAAACAGCAATAGGCAAATTGTTTTGCGAATTCTTTTCATGATGATCCTCTTTCATGTAACTTGTACTTTGCAATTGAATACTGGACGGTTAATCAGTAAACAGAAACGTTCTAAAATAAAGTGAAAGCATACTATCTATAAATTGATTATAGCCTAAACAAATCAATACGTATAATTGGCATCAATTTTATATCTTAACAACTGTCAAATTAAACAAAAGATATTAACATCATGGTCTATTCACTTTAATATTAATAGAATTTTCTCTAAAATATGAGAATCTTATTTAAAAATATCTCTAACATCTATAGTCGTCTTATTATAGACCTTATTATAAGCAGCTCTTTTAGGATCCCTTAGCCATCCCATCCCCTTTTTTCCATAGCCAGGGATGAGTGCACGTTTAATGCGTCTCTTCCATTTACCCGTCGTTCTTGCTTTGATTGATTTTTTAATATTAGGTTTTCTAACTCCAAATTTCATACGCTTACCTTTCTAAATTTCATTTGCTTCATAAAATTAAATAATTTATTGAGCACAGAATTTCACAATGCAACTCTCTCATATCATTCCATGGTCTCATTCTCACTTTATCATGATCATATAGTGAAAATAGCCTTTTTTGAATATCACTTATTTGGGGCAAAGCTAACCATCTATGTTATCAACAAAAAGATACAGCCAGTCGAAAGATTAAAATTCTTTTTGCTAAACTTTATAAGAAAATAACTGGAATGATATAATCCAGAGTATGATAATTAATAATAATAAAATTGCTTTACTTCCCTTTGCCGATATTCACACTCATGTATTACCGGGAATTGATGATGGAGCCTATAATTCTGAAGAAGCAGAGCATCTGCTGGATTTATTGCTCCATGAAGGGGTTCATCAATTATGTTTTACCCCTCATTATTATGCCTTCGACGAATCGATAGATCAATTTTTAGCACGTCGCGATCAAAGTTATAAAAAAATTAAAAACCAAGCGTTGAAGCGACAACAAAAAACGATACTGGGATGTGAAATTTATTTATGTGAAGAGCTGTTCGCATACGACGATCTTGTGAGACTTACATATGGCGATACGCCATATGTATTATTAGAGTTTCCCTATCGTCCGATGGATCACTCAACCTTGGATTTATTAGAAGAATTCTGTCGACGCTATGATGTTCAGCCTATTCTAGCGCACATAGATCGTTTCGCACTTTTTTTTAATACAACACTTCGGGACTATTGTCGCGCTCTAGGATGTTTATTCCAAATCAATCTAGATGTTTTTACCGCTGGAAGAAAAGCCCAACGCCAAGCGCTTCAACTGATCCAACAAGGAGAGATAGATTTCTTAGGTACAGATTGCCACAATGTAACATGGCGTTCGCCTGTCATCCAGGAACACTTGCAAGATATCGCCTCTACTGGTCTAGAGTTTGAAATTAAAAAAATCTATGAACGCACCGTTCAGCTTTTAGATTTTCTTTAGTCCACACAATTTGAAGAAATCTAGCACACAAAAAGACCGCCCACTAGGAGCGGTCTTTGGGTTTTAATAATATTACGTAGTAATGTAAAGATTCATTACTGAGAATTAAGCTTTGCCATTGCAACCCAGCACATGCTCAATCTTATGGGAAACCATATCTTTAATTGCCTGACGGGCGGGTTTGAGATAACCGCGAGGATCAAAGACATCGGGATTCTCAGCCATAAACTTACGGATGCTTGCTGTCATCGCTAGACGTAAGTCAGAGTCAATATTAATTTTACATACCGCAGACTTAGCCGCCTCACGCAACATCTCTTCAGGAATACCAATAGCATCTGGCATCTTGCCGCCGTATTTGTTAACAATTTCAACAAATTCCTGGGGAACAGAGCTAGATCCGTGCAGAACAATCGGGAAGCCTGGCAGACGTTTTGTAACTTCTTCAAGAATGTCAAAACGCAGCTGGGGTTTCTGACCAGGTTTAAACTTGTACGCACCGTGGCTTGTGCCAATGGCAATGGCTAAGGAGTCTACACCTGTTCTCTCTACAAACTCTTCAACTTCACTGGGTTTGGTATAGGAAGCATCTTCTGCATCAACAGACACATCATCTTCTACACCAGCCAATGTACCAAGTTCGCCTTCTACCACAACGCCGTGAGCATGAGCATAATCTACAACTTGTTTACAAATCTTGATGTTTTCTTCGAACGGCAGGCTCGAACCATCATACATGACAGAAGTAAAGCCACCGTCGATACAGGTCTTACAAATCTCGAATGAATCACCATGGTCTAGATGCAAAGCGATCGGTAGGTCTGTCTCCTCTAGAGCAGCTTCAACCAACTTAATCAAATATGTATGGTTCGCATAAGCCCTTGCACCTTTTGATACTTGAAGGATTAGAGGAGCATTAAGGTCTTTTGCAGCTTCAGTGATTCCCTGGATAATTTCCATGTTATTCACATTAAAAGCACCAATGGCATAGCCACCTTCATAAGCCTTCTTAAACATTTCAGTTGTTGTTACTAACGGCATAATTTTACTCCTGTTTCTACAAAAAATTAATAAACTAACTAGCTAATTACATAATATGATAATTCTTAAATATATAGTAGTCAAATCTGACATTTCGACATTTTATACAAAGATTATACTTAAATTACGGTTCAACATTGCCCCCTTATCTATTGGGTTTAATATTTATCTAATTCATTTAAAACCTTTGTATTATTATTTTTTCTTACCCAAAGAGGTTAAGTAATAGACCCGCAGCTACTGCAGAACCAATGACACCTGCCACGTTAGGTCCCATAGCGTGCATAAGTAGGAAATTACGGGGATTTTCCTTTTGACCTACCTTCTGTGAAACACGGGCTGCCATAGGAACAGCTGAAACTCCAGCGGATCCGATCAAAGGATTAACCTTTTCTTTAGAGAACAAATTCATAATTTTAGCAAAGATGACGCCGAATGCTGTACCGATTGCAAAGGCAATCAAGCCCATAAGCAGTATGCCCAATGTTTCTTTCTGCAAGAATCTTTCAGATGAAGCCGTTGCCCCCACAGTGACTCCTAATAGAATTGTGACAGTATACATTATTGTATCTTTTGCTGCGGTAACGAGATGGGGAACTACGCCCGATTCTTTAATCAAGTTACCCAGCATCAACATACCAATCAGAGGTGCAGCTGAAGGAACAAGTAGAGCTACAATAATAGTGACAACAATGGGAAAGACCATTTTTTCGGTCTTAGAAACCGGTCGCAGCGTCTTCATTTCAATTTGTCGCTCTTCTTTTGTTGTCAACAACTTCATAATGGGCGGCTGTATAACCGGCACTAGAGCCATATAAGAATAGGCTGCTATGGCAATAGCGCCCAGTAGGTGGGGAGCTAATTTACTTGTTAAATATAGAGCCGTCGGACCATCAGCTCCGCCGATTATACCAATCGATCCCGCTTCAGCAGGTGTAAATCCTAGACTAATTGCGCCAAGAAAGGCAAAGAAAATACCGAATTGAGCTGCAGCTCCTAAGATCATACTTTTAGGATTTGCAATCAGTGGTCCAAAGTCAGTTGAAGCACCTACGCCTAGGAAAATCATGGGCGGATATATGCCCAGTTTTACGCCTTGATAGAGGTAATACAACAACCCTCCCTCAGTATCCGATGATAATCCACCCAGTGGCAAATTTGCCAACAGCATTCCAAATGCAATAGGAATTAAAAGATAAGGTTCGTACCCTTTTTTTATCGCCAAATAAATCAATACACAGGCGATCAAAATCATAATGACACTTTTTAAGTCAAGCGCCATTAAGCCGCTGTTATTAAAAAAGTCAACGATCATATTTAACATAAGACACCTCAATCAAACTAAGCTGTACAGCGCGTCTTCGGCATCAACCATCTGTCCTTCTTTAACAAACACTTCTTGCACTACGCCATCGCGCGGAGCTACGACTTCGTTTTCCAACTTCATCGCTTCGATAATTAGGACCGTTTCACCCATTTTAATTTCTGTCCCGGGTTGGATGAATAATTTTAAAATGGCACCCTGTAAGGGAGCTTCAACTACTTCACCATTGCCAGAAGCAACTGGTGCTGCATGCTGACTTGTTTGGTTTGCCGATACTG
The DNA here is from genome assembly GCA_012520525.1 of Clostridiaceae bacterium. Classification (GTDB taxonomy): domain Bacteria; phylum Bacillota; class Clostridia; order Saccharofermentanales; family Fastidiosipilaceae; genus JAAYOA01. Next base: position 4,954 of record JAAYOA010000105.1, read on the forward strand.
CAGCAGTTTCAGGTTGTTCAACCGCAGTGTTTGCATCTACTTCTTCTAACTTGACAATATACTCTTTGTCATTGACAGTTACTTTATAAGTTTTCATAAATCCCCCTCAAATCTAAACCTCTAAAAAGATATTATTTGACCCGTTCGACCGAAATAATTTTGACATCTTTGGCGTATGTTCCCTTCGCGACACAGGATGCTACCAGCATCGCCACCATCCTTTCCTCTTCATCGGACGTACTTGCTAGGGATGCCTGGTCACCTGTCGTTGGCGCTGCCATCGGTGTTTTAATCTTCGGTTCTTCCTTTGATTTAGGTAGATAGCGCAACAACGAAATAATTACCGCCAAAATGACTAGAATTAGAAAAACCACGAGCATCGAAAACAAGGAAATTCCAACTCCATTCGAAATAGTAAAATTTTCCATAGAATTCCTTTCTAGTGAGGTCGACGCATCTCCCTCTTTGTATAACCATATTTTTATTTCTCGATGACATTACAATCAGAACTCAAACTGAGGATTAATCAGTTGTCCATATAAGTTATTACTTAAGATGGTGGAATCATCCGGAAAGCAATGGGTTCATTGGAAGTAGGCTGAACTGTAGATGGACTGGTCGCCTGACCTTCTTGGACCTGTTTCTTTTTCTCTATAAAATAATTGTGTACAGGTTCAGGAAAGATTGAGTAAGCTACAACTTCTTCTTCTTTCGGTTCGCGCCCCAAAATCTCTTCCATAATTTTTTTATTCTTTTCGTATACATGAGGCAAATCTTCGGGAGGTGTTGGCTTCTTTTTTTCCGATTTTGTCATAATATAATCAACAATGTCCTGGTCTAATTCTCCGGGAGCGCGACCATACAACCCCTGAACATAGTCCTTAATTTCGTTCGGAATCATCTTATAGCGTTCACCGAGCAATACGTTTAAAACGGACTGGGTACCGACCATCTGCGACATAGGTGTGACCAAGGGCGGATAACCCATGTCTTTACGCACGTTTGGTACCTCTTTCAACACTTCATTAAATCGATCAGAAGCACCCTGTTGCTCCAGCTGACTCAATAAATTTGATAGCATGCCGCCGGGCACTTGATATGTCAAAATCTTGGGATTAGGAATCAGAGACCTTGTGCGCAAGTCACCTGAAGCGATGTAGTCATTGACAATTTCATCAGCCAATTCATAGGCATCACTGAGAGCAGCCATATCTAGATCAACAGACCTATTAGCTAACTTGGCTACTTCGATCAATGTTTCATCTGCCAAGTGACTGGTACCGCCAGAGAATGGAGAAATACAGCCATCGACGATGTCGACACCAGCTAACATAGCTTGTTCCATTACAAGGGGCGTTGCATTAGCTGTTGTATGGGAGTGAAGATGGATCGGTAATTTAGTTGCCTGTTTAAGATCTGAAATTAAATCATAAGCCGTCTGAGGTGAAATAATACCTGCCATATCTTTAATGCAGATAGAGTCAGCCCCCATTGACTCATAGGTTTTAACTAGATTTACATAATATTCGTTATTATGGACGGGACTAATTGTATAAGCAATTGCCGCTTGAAGATGACCGCCATATTTCTTTGTGAATTCAAAGGAAAATTTTAAATTATTAGGATCATTCAGAGCATCGAAAATCCGGATAATGTCAATACCATTTTCTAGCGTTAAACGAACAAAGCGCTCTAAGGTGTCGTTATCATAGTGATGATAGCCAACAACATTCTGTCCGCGCAACAACATTGATAACTTAGTATTTGGCGCAGCTTTTCTGATTTCGCGCAAATTGGTCCAAGCACTCTGTTTCAAAAAGCGGAATGCCGAATCAAATGTCGCACCGCCCCAAACTTCGAGGGATTCAAATCCAACTTGATCAAGGGTTCTTACCAGGGCAAGGATATCTTTGCGTTTCATTCGCGTGGCTAAAATGGATTGATTTCCATCGCGAACCGTAATATCCTGTATTTTGATTTTTTTCTTTTCTTCAGTATACGGTTTTGTCACAATAGCTCACTCTTTCATTAGATGTCTAAATCCAATCGGGTTAGAACACACGAATCTTTTAAAATGTATATATCTCATAAACAACGATATTATTAGTCTAGCACTTTTTATAGATAAATGGTTGCGTTTTTAAAATATATTTGAGACAAACCTTATGCAACCTGCCCAATTTAGATTATCAAATAGAAGTGAGTGAAAAATAAAACAAAAACTTTATACATTATTCCTATTTTTCTAAAAAATAATGAATTAATAAAATAAAATACATTCTATATTTTATGAATAAATATGTAAAAAATACATCTCTCTTATCATTCAATTTTATTTAATATTATCATCAATAATAATCATCGCATTATTTATTTTGATTCTTATAATTAAGAATATCCTCGCAGAGAACAGTTGAACGTATTCTTTCACCCTCGGTGGTACAGTGATAGACGGTGTCAAAAAAATACTCGTCATTTAAAAAGAATGACTGGGGTTCTGAAATAATAGGCGCATCCAACTCATTTTTAAGTTGTCCTACAAAATTATAAATCTGCTGCCACTTTGGCATAGCACAGGATGCAGGCAATGGTGGAAATGAAATTAGCAATTCCGCTCCTCTATCTATGCAATGATTATTAAGTTCATTCACAGACTTAATAATCTCAGGATCTAGTTTCCCATTGCGAGTTACATTGATCAAATAAGCTTCTGAATCAACGTCGTCAGGTAAGGCACTGGATCTATATGGTATTAAGCGATCGCCATCGAACGCCTCATTACAGTAGACCCCACCAACCTCTAGTTCAGATTCTCCTGACAGAATATCTAGTTTCTTTGTTAGATACGTAGGGAAATAACGGATCATGTCGCCATAGTAGCGTGAATCCACATAGCGGAATAATTCCGGACGACTTTCCAGACCCGTAACAATTAGCGCAGGATCTTGGATGTTTTTATACCATAAATTATAGGCTAGCGTCAGAACCACGGTATCTCCCGGTCGAATTTCATCCTTGACCAAATTAACTTGAAAATAGCCCATACCGGCATGGAGTCCCATATTTACGACGGGTTGCCCCAACAACTCAGTCATTAGATCGCTGTCAGCGCCAAAGGCCAACGAACTGTCGCCGCAGAGGATCACCTTGGGACTTTCTACTTCCCTCAACACATCATATTTCTTAACAATTGCCGCTTGATAGGTGACGCCAAAGACTGGCTTATATTTATATATAGTGACAACTAAAAAGGCAAGTACAATAAAGAGAACAATGAATAATGAGAGTAATTTTCCTAACCAGCCAAGCAAGGCAGGTAATTTTTTTCTATGCATAATTTAATTGTCCTCCTTCCCTGTAATTCCCCATTTAAAATTGAAAATAGATAAATGAACTGGTCTGTCCGACAATTGAATTTTGAAACCAATAGATCAGTACGATCCATAAAATAATAATAAAATAACAACCATAGCGCAGCCATTTCTTCGATAAGCTAAAAATAGTGGTTCGGTCACGATAAATGCGTACATCTGGAATACTTCTAAACTCTTTTATATCAATGTAAATTAGACATATAATTGACGCGATTAAAGACCATTTGAACAAAGTAGCGATACTTGCACTCTCATTATAGGTCAACAAAAAAATATCCGATATATTATTCAATGTAGTGCGCCACGACTCAAAATTAAACATTTGCCGCGTCATAGCAAGGAAACGTCTGACCGAATCCGCTCTGAATAAAATCCATGCGTAAGCAACTAAACTTTGAACAACCAACCATTTTGCAATAGATTTTGTGACAAACCAGAAAGATCTTTTTGAATTCTCAGTCCCCTGACTCTCAACTGCCTTATGAGTGCCTGGAAAGCATCGCTGAATCAGCTCTTCTACGACTCTAAAACAGCCGTGCATCATGCCCCACAAAACAAATGACCACGTCGAACCGTGCCAGATACCACTGATCACAAAGACCAAGAATAAATTAATACACTTTCTTTTAACCCCCTTGCGATTGCCACCCAGCGGAATATAGACGTAGTCTTTTAACCAGTGTCCCAAGGTAATATGCCAATGATTCCAGAATTGAGAAAAAGATTTCGTCAAATATGGAGCGACAAAATTGGCGCGGAGTTTAAATCCCAACATCTGGGCGGCACCGCTCGCCATATCGGAGTAGCCCGAAAAATCTGCATAGAGTTGTATAGCATACAAGACAACCAGAATAATTAACGTACCACCTTGATAACCATGTAGATCGTAGTCTGCATACATATAGTCGACAAAAGGTGCAATAGTGTCAGCAACCACCACTTTCTTAAAACACCCTAACAGTAACAATTTTCCTCCCGCAGTCCATTGTTCAACGTCCAGCGTTCGCTTTGCTTTAATTTGTGGCAAAATATCCGCTCCGCGGGAAATTGGACCCGATATTACATAAGGGAAAAATGACATAAAAAGGGCGAAGTCAATTAAATTCTTTTCAGCTTTAATCTTTCCCCTATAGACGTCCACAGCGTAGGAAATAAGCTGAAATGTATAGAATGAAATACCCAGAGGCATGATCCAGGAAAATGGTCCAAATGAAAAATCGTACTTGAAGAAAAACAACACCAAAAGGTTAATTATGATTAGACTTGCTAAATATAATTTTTTTGTTCTAGGCTCATTTTCAGAACTAGTCCCTGCAAGTTTTCTAGTTATGAAAAAAGTTGTAAGAATGGAAAAAGACAAAAATATGAGGTTGCGAGCACCACCAGTTTTATAAAAGTACAAACTGGCAACGAGTAGAAATATATTTCTAAATCGCTGAGGCAGCAAGTAGTGAATTAAAACTGTTCCAATATAGAATCCTATAAACTGAAATGACGTAAAACTCATAAGCTAGAAGATAATTATACCTAAAACAATGAGCAAACTACCGATGATTTTTTTAGTCGACATACGTTCCTTTAAGACAAAATATGAGAGTAGCATAATATAAACATATGAGGTGGAAGCAATGACGGGTCCCCATTTATAATCGACGGTTTGAAATGCATACGTGTTCATTAACATACTCAAACCTAGTAAAACATAGGCACTGATCACCCGAATATTTAAATATTCACCAATAGAACTTTTATAAGTTCTGCCTGCACTTAGTTTTAATAGCAACTGGGAAAGTGCAGCAAAGATGGCAGATATTGCCATAATGACTTCACCCGGTATACTGATCATTCCCGACATTGGCATTGTTCTTATCACCTATAATAATTTTGTATACTTAGACTTCGCTTTACCACGTCTAATGCTGATCAAATCGTGTGTAAAGAGGTCAAACCTTTTAAGGATTGACCTCTGCTACATGATCCTTTTTCTTAGCTTCATCTCTATTTATAAAAGCTATACCTACAAAAATAAAAATTAAGCCGATTACGTTGCGCAAAGTTACAGATTCATCAAAAATCAATACAGACCAAAAGAGAGTCCAAAATAAAGTTACCCCCTTGCTCATATAGGCAATTGAAAGATCTACGCGCTTCAAAATCTTTTGCCAAAATATTGCATATATCCCCGTCAAAGCAATTGCAGCACCAAATGTCAACAGAAAAGGGACACTCCAAAATCCATTATCCCGCCATTTAAAAGACGCTACTTTTGTCATCATACTGGCCGTTGAAAAAATGAACATCAAGACTTGTATTCCAATGAACATAAACAGCTTTGAAGGTTGGGAAGAAGACGGTTTAGGCATTGTCTTAATCTTCCTCGCGGTAGCGCTTGAGACAAACGATGTCGAAAGTATCCCATTTGCGGCGATCCAGACAATCAAACCAGATGTCTTCTTGCAGTTCAATGGCCTTTAATTTTTCCAGGAACTCTTCATTAACTTGTTCCGGTGGAATGATAACAACACCCGTATCATCGCAAACTGCGATTGCACCATCATATTTTGCCCGTTGTCGTTTCTCTATTTCTGGATCCAGGGGCTCGTCTAATTTTCTATTAAAGCTACCTACAGGTGTCAAATTAGAACACCACACTGGATAATTCTGTTTGATTAGGTCATTGCCATCCCGCAGTGGTGCATTAGAGGCAATGGCTACAGCCCCTCTATATAAAAGTATAAACTTTGTAACGAGTTCACCTATGGTCGCTCGACCTTTACAATCAAAAGCCTCTAAAACCACAACTTCGCCTTCTTGAATATCGCGAGCTTGCTCATGAATAGACCAGTTGGACTCATTATAACCATAAATCCAGCGCACCGGACCGACGCAGAAGTGTCCGCGGTTAACTGGATGGGCATTTTCCAGAACCCCTGACTTTCCTAAACAATCAGCTACTTCGGTCGTTGAAACCCGATTTTTCTTAATATAATTAACAATATCATTTGTAATGCTCATTTTATTCACCTCTAAAATTTCCTAACGTCAATAAAACAACGATACCCCAAGGAGTAAAATTATTCAATATTACGATCTAAGTAGTCACTAAACTTTTAATGTATAAGTTCCATCAACACCGTGAATAATTAAGTTAGCCCAGCGATAGACAGCTGGCTTGGTTTTATATAACCAAAAATCATTGTTATATGTATAAGCAAAACTGGGAATAAAGGCTATGGGCGCTCGGATGCGGTCGTACACAATTGGAGCGACTCCTTTGATGCCGTGATGAGCAACCGAAACAATGTCCGACTTTAGTTGGGCAGCACTATGATTAGCTAGAAAGACATCACCTGAGTTCAAGTAGAGATCTCCTAAAACAATAAACTTCTTATTTGTTCTGCCTAAATTGAGTCTAAATATGGTAGTTGTGTCGTTAAAGTTCCAACGGTTTGATACCTGATGTAAATCATGCATCACTTCAATCTTCATTTCGCCATAGGTTAAAACCTGACCGTGGCATACCTCTCTCCAGATTCCCCTTTCCTTTATTTTTTCAAGGGTCTCTTGCATATACTCACCAAAACATACCTCTTTCATTTTGTCAGATGCAGTCGGTGTCACGCCAACGAAGGATTTAATAGTTATGTCACTACAGTTATTGTAAATATTAGCAGCGTTGCCAAAGTGATCATCATGAAAATGGGTGACCAGCCAGACATCAACTCGTCCGTCCAATTCATTCTTGATATAACTATAAACTGGATCTATTGAACCGTCGGCATTATAGATTGAATACTCTTCATCCTCTTCCGGTCGGTGCACACCGCCGTCGATCATAACGTGAGTGCCATCATTTAATTTGATGCCGTAGGCCATTGTACCGTAATCTTTGTAGTCGTCAGCACGAATTTGAGTAATTTCCGCCCAAGGTAAATCAATCAAAACTTGAAAATGAACCATACGGCGCATTTGCTGTCGATCGGCACGTGTCACCAAGACAATTAACTGGTGTTTGCCAATTTCATCAAAGGTCCAATCAATGTCGAGACGACTGGTGCGCAATACTTCGGTGAAGCCTTGACTTTGAGGTGTCTTCAACCAATAACTAAATACAGTAGGCATGCCCTTTGCACCTACAACCGTTGGTAAAATATTTGTTTTTTGTCTGATTCGTATAGGGCGAGGAGTGAGTGTCAGATCAGAAAAATTTAATGGTACTAAATCCACTTGAAAAGTCTGAGTGTGGAGCAACAATCCCCCGATCGACGGTCGTATATACGCTTTCATGGTATATTTACCGATTTCATCTAATGCTAAAGTTGTGACACTCCCAGTGGGGAGTATGCGATATGACCCATCAGGGGCGATTAAAACTAAGTTTGTACGAGCAGATACAGGCAAGTTTTCTATTTTCATTTCAAAGCGATGTTTGGTCTCGCTTAAGATAGGCTTTGCTGGCTCGTCATTTATCAATAAAGAAATTTTATAGTCAATTTGTCGCACATCGATGGTCTGCAGGTTCTGTGTACTGCGACCGTATATATCCTTGACTTTCACAAGCACATGGTAGCGACCAGGTTCAACTATACGAACGGTTCCACGAGGGGTTGAACCGTGATAAAACACAGAGTATGAATGATCTCGATCAAGCAGGCAAAAAGTAAAGTGCTTTATCGTAAAAGGAGATTGATATTCGACCTGTGTATTAATCTTCTCATACGTTACTAATTCGTCATGTTCAGGCGTTATATTAATTTTTGAAATTTGTAGAGGTGGAGCCTGCTTAACTTGAAAGGGAAAAAGATAGGTAAAGCTACCGCCTGTGCTGGGACTCACATCAGCCCTCATAATATATTGTCCGGGATAATAAAATTTCAGTTTAACCCAGTTGCTCTGAGGCATAATTTGATAATTCCCCTTAGGATATACCAAATACATTTGCTGCTGATAGTCTTCAGGAACTCTCGCAACCTTTAAATCAAAGTGATTAAGACCTATAGTCCATACTTCTGCTGCCTCCGCCGCTACATCATCAATCAGCAAAGAAACAGCAGGTCGTAAATCATCTACAGATATCCATTGAGTATGATGTGCCTCACTTCCAGACGCATCGGTTACTTTAGCGTAAAGCATATAGTCGCCGGGAGATGTAAACTTATAAGTCGTCTTCGGTGTCTCGCCGTGATAAATAACTTGATAACCACCTTGTCCATTTAAAATACAGTATGTATAAGATGTAATAGATTCATCTGAGGAGGCATTTGCCACCAGAACAATGTCTGTATAAGTTTCTAAATGAGATGATTCTCCCGCAACATCGAACGAATGGATGACAAGATTCTTTTTTGCCAAAATTTTAACTTCGGATTCAGCCATCGGTAGCGTCTTTTGATCTGGTGGATCATTAGTTCCTGTCGCTGTCTCCTGGATTTCCACCGCAATGGCTAAATCACGAGACACTGAATTCAAAGAATCGCCCAACCCAACTTCGGGCAGAGGGACTTCATTTTCCACTAATCCGATGTCATTTGCTTTATCTGCTGATTCAGCCATCGGTGGCATCTTTTGATCTGGTGGATCATTAGTTCCTGTGGCTGTCTCCTGGGTTTCCACCGCAATGGCTGAATCACGAGACACTGAATTCAAAGAATCGCCCAACCCAACTTCGGGCAGAAGGACTTCATTTTCAACCAATTCGATGCCATTGACTTCATCTGCTGATTCAAACGCCGGTGGCGTCTTTTGATCTGGTGGATCATTAGTTCCTGTGGCTGTCTCTAGGATTTCCACCGCAACGGCTGAATCACGAGATACTGAATCCAAAGAATCGCCCAACGCAGCTTCGGGCAGAAGGACTTCATTTTCAACTAATTCGATGCCATTTACTTCATCCTGACTCAGTTGAACTTCATTCTCTACACCGATATCTAGTTGAATTTCTGTCACATTTTCAATATGAGAATTTTCATCGATCGCAGATGAAAATGTAGGTGGGGATGAAAAAGAAGTCGAGTTGTAATGTTCAGCAAGTCTAATAGCCACAGAATCTACATCTTTATCATCCTCAGCAACATTGTTGAGCAAATCATTTTCAACCGTTATGTCATCACAAGCACAAACAGCTACTGAATGACTCAAAACTACCAACAAAGCACCCAAGAGTACAGTGAAAATTAGTTTCCTTTTCATATTCTACCTAGCCAATATGTTAAATTAATGCTCCCGAAAAATTTGTATAATTACATGATATCGAGTTATGAAAAGACTGAATAGACATTGTTCATAATTTGCTCAATATTAGTCCTCTCTGGATTATATAAAATACTGGATTTATTATTCTACTCTCAAAGTATAAGTACCACTCATACCGTGAATAATCAAATTTGCCCAACGAGATATGGCTGGTTTTACTTGATAAAGCCAGAAAGAATTTGTATACGTGTGTTCGAAACTAGGAACAAATGCAATCGGCGCTCTTATGCGATCGTATATAATCGGATTTACACCTTTAATACCGTGATGAGAAACGGAAACAATATCTGATTTTAGAGCGTCTGCGCTGTGATTATATAGGAACACATCACCTGACCGTACGTAAAGATCCCCAAGTACAATGAACTTTTTATTGGTTCTACCCAAATTAATTCTGAAAACAGTGGTCGTATCATTGAAATCCCAGCGATTAGATACCTGATGTAAGTCTTGCATCACTTCGACTGATAGTTCTCCATAATGCAATACTTCGCCGTGCCGAACTTCTCTCCAACGTCCCTCATTTTTTATCCTATTGAGTGTATTTTGCATGTATGGACCAAAATCAATTCCAGGTAAATTATCAGAATACGTTGGCGTTACACCTACAAATTGTTTAACTTTAATATCACTACAATTATTAATTATATTGGCAGCATTGCCAAAATGGTCGTCATGAAAATGGGTCACCAGCCATACATCAACTCGACCGGCCATCTTATTTTTTATATAGGAATAAACCGGATCAATCGTTCCATCACCGGAATAAACAGAATATTGACTATCCCATTTGGCTCGATTAATACCACCGTCAATGAATACATGGGTTCCATCATTCATGATGATGCCATATGCCATCGCTCCATAGTCCTCACAATTATACGGCTTTATTTGTGTGATTTCTGCCCAAGGCAAGTCAAGGAGCACATTAAAAGTCTGTACGTAACGAACTTGATCCCCGTCGTCCCTCGCAACAACAACAATTAATTTGTGCTCACCCGCACTTTGAAAAGTCCAATTAATATTCGCTCTTTCAATCTGAATAATTTCTTTATATCCACCCGCTCCTGGTGTTTTTAACCAGTAACTGAAGACCGTTTTGATAGTATTTGCTCCGATCGCATCAACTTGAATGTTTGATTCCTGTCTTATACGCAGAGGCTGGGGAGTTAATCTTAAATCACTAATACTAAGTGGTACTAATGTCACTTCAAACTTCTCAGCATGGGTAAATTCACCACCTAAATATGGACGAACATAGGCCTTTATTGTATATGTTCCTAATTCGTCTAAGGTAAGATGAACAACTCTGCTAGTTGGCAAAATGCGATATGATTGATCGGGCGCAATCAATACCATATTTGTCTTGAAGTCAACCGGCAGATTATTTGCCGTAATTTCAAACTTGTACCTCGTTTGGTTAAAGATCGTTTTGTCAGATTTATTATCAATCAACAGTGCCAATCGAGGATTGATTGGTTTAACTTTGAGAGAGGAGAGGCGCTGTGCGCTGCGTCCATATATATCTTCTACCTTGACTAAAATTTTATAATCGCCGGGATAAGCTACTCTGACATTACCAACGGCATTTTGTCCATAATGAAATACAGTATAATTATTATTTGAATCTAACAAGCAATAGGTATAGTGTTTGATTTCAAACGGTGAATTATAGTCAGCTTTGACCGTCATGTTATCGTAGGCATTTAATGCTTCATTCGGCGACACTGAGCGAATAATATTTTTAATCTCTATATTTGGAGCAGGGCTCACTACAAAGGGAAATAATCTTTTAAAGTTACCTCCCGTGCCCGTTTTGACATCCGCCCGCATTATATATTGACCCGGATAATAGAATTTCAACAATAACCAATTGTTGACAGGCATAACTTGATAATTGCCCTTTGGATACACCAGATACATTTGTGTCTGATGACCCTGCGGAGCTCTGTTAACAACTAAGTCAAAGCGATACAGTCCAACAGTATGTATTTTTGTATCAGCAACGGGTACATTATCAACTCGTATTGAAACTGAGGGCGTAAGATCATATACCCTCACTGTGTGGATATAATGTGCTTCACGACCTAAAGTATCAGTAACTTTCGCATAAAGTTGATAATCTCCAGAAGATTGAAATTCATAAGTGGTTTGTGGGGTTTCACCATGATATATAACTTGGTAAGTTCCTTGTTTTTCTAAAATACAATACGTATATGATGAAATGGGTAAAGAAGATTGGGTCTCAATGGACAGGTTAACCGTTGTATGCTCTTCAAGAAAAGAATACTCTCCTGTTACAGTCATTGAAGTAATAGCAAGTGGGTTTTTAGGTCCATTACCCTTTTTAGCTGCTTCCCTTGCCTCTATCCCAGCATTATCAAGTTTTGATACAACATCTGTTTCTGATAATAACTCAGAACTCTCCTCAACCGGTTCACTAACTCTGCTATTTATTTTTTCAGATGGTTCTTTTTCTTGATTTACTTCTTTTTGTTCTTCACTTTCATTTTCTGGCACAGCTTCAGCGTCCACTACACTTTCAACTTCTGGCACAGCTTCAGTGTCCACTACACTTTCAATTTCCGGCACAGCGTCAACATCCACTACACTTTCAACTTCTGGCACAGCTTCAGCGTCCACTTCACTTTCAACTTCCGGCACAGCGTCAACATCCACTTCACATTCAACTTCCGGCACAGCGGCAGCGTCCACTTCACTTTCAGCTTCCGGTACAGCTTCAGCGTCCACTACACTTTCAGTTTCTGCCACAGCGTCAGCGTCCACTTCACTTTCAACTTCCGGCACAGCGGCAGCGTCCACGACACTTTCAACTTCCGGCACAGCGTCCTCAGAAAAATTCGGTACATCTACTTCTAACTCAGCAACTGGCAATATTTCTTCAGCTGCAAGAACTGTTGATGTGCGATTTGCAAACATTAAAAATAGTCCTAAAAAAATAGCTATAATTAATTTCCGTTTCATCACGCTAATTACCTCTCGTATGAATCATTAACAAAAATAGTATCATATATAATAACCACTGAATTACTAATGATTATAATTTAAAAAAACACATCTGACTACTCCAATTAAATATAGACTGATTTAATTTAATAATTAGAATAACCCCCACCGTTTAAGCGTGGAGGTTATAGATTTAAAATAGCTGATTTTTTAAAGATACTTGCTTTTCTATTTTCTGGTGATCGAACGGATCACATACTGAGGCGTATCATTGATCCCCATATATATACGTCCGATATATTCGCCGATTAGTCCCAAAAATAAAAGTACCACTCCTTGTGTAAATAATAAAACCGCAATGATTGATGTCCAACCTACAGCCACATGGGGTAACACACACTTTCTGATAATATTAAAAATGGCCCAAATAAAGCCTATAACTGCAATTACCGCACCTGTTTTAACAGCTAAACGCAGTGGTTTTATTGAAACAGAAGTAAAACCATTGAGCCAAAGCTTAAACAATTTCCCCAACGTATAACCCGAGGACCCACTTGCCCGCTCCCTTTGGACAAGATCCACGTTACCAACTTTTTGCGTAACTCTCAAAATTAATGCAGAAATATAGGGAAAAGAGTGTCTATATTTGATCATCTCATCAATGACAAACCGTTTGGCCATAAAAAATGCGGCCATATATACCCCTTCTGGCTTCTCAATTAACCAATCGGACATGGCTCTGTTAACTGCAGATCCCATGCGTCTAAAAAGTGACGGCTGATGACGGTCCACATAACGGGCACAGACTACATCATACCCCTTCTCCATTTCTTCCAGAAAATCAAACACCCGACCGACCGGAGTCTGACCATCGTCATCGCTGGTCATGATATAATCGCCTGTCGCCTGACCAAAACCTGCCAAAAGAGCGTTAGCTTGACCAACATTTTTAGCCAAATCAACTGCAATCATTTTATCGTTCTCGGTAGCCAATTTATTTAGAACTTCCGCCGTATTATCCGGTGAACAGTCATTGACCATAATTATTTCATAGTCCACATCTGGACGGGTAGCCATGGCTTCTAGAATCTCGTCAACAACAATATGGATGTTTTGAGATGATTTATAACAAGGTATGACGAATGAGATTTTCATTGGTTAATTCTCCTCTGCTTGAAATTTCAACGAGACGGTTCAAAGCGATAAATCTCTACATAAAAATCGCGATCCATCCACGTGCGTTCTAACACATACTGAACATTGACACCTTTTTCGTCAAGTAACTCTTGTACCCTTGCAGCAATACTCTGATCCGATACTAAAAGGCGCACCTCGGGATTTTTTTCAAAAATTAGATATCCATCGGTTAACTCTAACCCTCGCTGATGCCATTGTTCAGCAGCTACCGGAGATCGTGAACGCCAGCCGCCCAAAGTAATAAGTTCATTCTCCAAAGGTTCTTGAAAGAATCGAATGCCCGGTGTAATCGGACCAATTGCTCCCGGCGGATGGACAAGGATTTTGTCGCCATACCCCCACATTTCCATAGTACCGATAAATTTTTCGTAAGTGACATTGATGGCCTGTCGAGTTCTCAATTCCGGCAGCACTGAATTCAGAGATACCGAAAACGTGACTGCCAAAAGCACGGCTAAGGCCAAACTAAACACCGACCGTCCGCCCCTCGAACTGCGAAATTCAATGGGCTTTGGTGTCTCTGAGAACATAATAGTGACCAGTGCGCTTGTCAATAAATATATAAGCAAACCGTGCACCACGCGGAGAATGAATCGATTAGCCCAAACAAAATAAAATAGTATCACAAAAACGAATAATAAACTTCCAAATAAATACAAAATTGTCCAGGGGCGTTGACGGGCTTTAGAAACATTTTTTCCACTTTCTGAATAATCCTCTTTGAGCTGGGTTTTGTCAGTTAGACGACGTATCCTTCGCGGTAAACAGGCATAAATAAGGGCTATAACACACCCCAACAAGGCGATTGCCGCGGAAGGCCAAAAATCAGGCTTTGTCAAATGCTCGCCCAAACGTTTAAATGTAAAACTAACCCTGCCCTGAACGCCTGCAAATGAATTATGATAATAATCTGCCGCAATGTCCGCTAGTTGATCTAATTGTTCAGCACTGACATCAGGCAATAAATTGAGTCCATAGAGACGCAATATATTGATTTCTGCTGCACTTAACCCTGTCGCCGGATAGGCGTCGGCACAGTCACCATAGGGTGGCAATGCGTAGTGATCATAGATATGGGATCGAGCAGTATTAAACTCGTGGTACTGTTGCCAAACTGGAGTGTTATAGGCTTTATACTCAAACACATGGGTAATAGCTGTTAAAATTAAAATAGTAGCTAATATACCTACCATTCTCCTTAAAACTATTTTTCGATCGACTGTTAAAATAATGCGCAACACTAAGAATCCTAATAAAAACGGCAATGCCATAAAAAGAACATTGCGGCGAACCATATAGGCAAGCCAGGTTAGTAACACCAACCATACATAACGCGGACCCAGACGTCGACCTGTGACCATAGGCGGATTTAAATAACCCTCCCAACGGAATGGTTCGTGGTAAGTCACAATATCCGCAAAAAGAAACAACACTGTGCCCATAATTGCTGTAGCGGTTGTCGTAAATTGTAAAAGAAGAATACTGTACACTCGGCATGTCAGTAACAAAAATACCGCTATTATATGACTCCACACAATACCGTGATTTCTCTCTTGATTCAGATATTTAACAAAATAAAAGATAAAAATAGCTGAGGCTAAAATTTGTATGGCATACATCGTCAAGGCATACCAATCAAATCCCCAAAACTGCCTGTAAAGCATTACAATAAAATTCGTTAGCGGCCCCCGCATGAAAATAAAATGAACATCGGGCTCAAAAGTAGTCACACCTGCAGCTATTTCCATCATGCCTATATCATCATTGACAGCATAAGTGACACCAAAGATCTGTTTTAGCGATATCACACAAAAAATTGAAATAATCAATGCTATAATCGCACGTAAAAAAGGGTAAAACCTGCGCGGTTCTCCCCTTTTAAAATGACGATCATGGGATAGTCTACTCATATGCAACCTTTATTTAGAAATACTCTTAACCACATCCACCAATGTTTGACAGACCGTATCGACATCTTCCATAGATAAATTAAAGTGCAGTGGCAAGCGCA
The DNA here is from genome assembly GCA_012520525.1 of Clostridiaceae bacterium. GTDB lineage: Bacteria > Bacillota > Clostridia > Saccharofermentanales > Fastidiosipilaceae > JAAYOA01. Next base: position 20,755 of record JAAYOA010000105.1, read on the forward strand.
CGATCCTTGAGGCGTAAGATTCGGTTATTGGACAAACATCGGGTGTGTTTCCCAACTCTCTACCGAAAGGCGATGAGTGAAGGGGCACATAACAAATGACGGCTCCGACACCACGCTCACGCATCCCATTGATCACAGTTTTTCTGTCGATATGATCGGGCAGCAAAATGTTATACATATGCGCATTGTGTTCACATTCATCAGGAATAATCGGACATCGGAAGGTGTCATCGGACTCATAAGGTAGAAGCTGCTCTTGGTAACGATTCCAGATACCCATACGTTTATCAAAAATCTCATCATAACGTTCTAGCTGAGCATACAATATGGATGCAAGCAAGTCAGAAGGAAGAAACGAAGATCCTATATCATGCCAAGAATATTTATCGACCATACCTAACATCAATTGATGACGATTGGTACCTTTTTCTCTAAGAATCTCCGCTCTCTCATGGACCACTTTATCGCTTACGACTAAAGCGCCACCTTCGCCCATAGCATAATTCTTTGTGGCATGGAAACTATAACAACCAAAATCCGTTAAAGTTCCGGCTACTTTTCCTTTGTAATAAGAACCGACAGCTTGAGCAGCGTCCTCTATAACAACTAGATTATATTCTTCTGCTAAGGCATTTATATAATCCATTTCACAGGGTACTCCTGCATAGTGAACAACATAAATGGCCCGTGTGCGAGGAGTAATTAAGGCTTCAATTTTACGTTCGTCCATATTGAACGTATCTTTACGGATATCACAAAATACCGGTTTGGCTCGGCGCAACAAGAAAGCATTGACAGTAGACGAGAACGTAAAGGACGGTACAATAACCTCGTCTCCGGGATTCAATTCAAATAAAAGTGAGGCTAATTCTAGTGCGTCTGTCCCAGATGTGGTTAATAAAAAGTGATCGATGTCAAAACGATCTTTAAAAAATTTATTAACCTTTTTCGTATACTTGCCATCGCCTGTTAAATGTAGCGAGTGCAGAGCATCTAAAAGATAACGTTCTTCCAAACCTGTAATTGTAGGTTGATTAAACTTAATACTTATTTTAGCCATTGTGTTCCTTAATCCATCTCTTATGCACAACGTCCAAACATACCATGGTGAACATTGTATCATAATTTAATAGTATGTTTAACTATCGTACACTGAAACATAATTAATTTAATAGATTCTTCTTATAAGATTATAATATTTATTATTCTATTATTTTTTCTATTATCTTTTCAAATTATAAGCCTTTTATAAAAGAATCTACAAGATTTGTCAAAATTAACCATTCTTTAGTTTAATCAAATTCGACACTGATGCTTTCTTCAATTCGCTTCATTCTCTGACGCAAATCAGAAGGTGTATCGGCATATGCAATATAATAACCGATACGAGAACGGTCATCTGCCGCATGAATCAAGTGTGCTCCTACTTCAAACTCTAGATTAATTGTTACCAATCCTTCGATATTTGTGACAACATCTAAGCCTTTAATAGCAGAAACTACTGAACCTGCACTGCCACCAAACTGATCTACATCGAAAAATTTTAGTACTACCGACCGTTCTTCAGGTGTATCGACGATCAAGCCATCTGAACGAAATGGTAAACCGAGAGCTTGTTCAATCAACAACCCATAATTATCTACACCAGACATAAGTGGAACGATGTGAGAAGAAATAAGCGTACCGCCACCGCGAGCTGCCATTTCAATCAATATAAACTCACCATTTTCATATTTATATTCTGTGTGTGTTAAAGCAAATGGCACCTCCGTCAGATTCATCAAATGGTTGTGCTGCTCAATTAAGCGATTATAATCACAGTGAGGATCTGTCTTTGTGAAAAATAGCTCCTCAGCTATCGTCGCACTATAACCAAAATGTTTCTTGCGTGAAATAGCTAAAGTGTGATGCTTGCCATCGACAATGATACCATCTACAGTAAATTCTGGTCCTTCTATATATCGCTCGGCAACGACGTGGGGGTTATTGCCATGAGCAGCATTAAGAGCATCAACAAAATGAGCTTGTAATTCAGCCTCTGTTTCAATGATATAAATGCCTCGGCTGGACTGTGCGTTGCAAGGTTTTATGATCATGCGACCTTGTAATTCACGAAAAAAGTCCAATGCATCCTGTATCTCAAAGCAACGTTTGTATGCAGGAATGGGAAAATCATGTCGGCTAGAGAATTCCCTCATTGCATATTTATTGGTGAAAAGTTCTACTTTATCAAGGGGCAAGCCTGGCAAATCTAATTGATTAGCTAAGAAAGCTGTGGTCTCCACACTAATATCAGTTTGATCGGTCAAAACTGCATCGATATTAAGGCGTTTGGCTGCAGCCAAAATGATCTCCTTGTTTAAGACATCTTCCTGAATCACTTCGTCTGCATAGAAAAATGCTGGCGAATCTTTGTATGGGTTTACTACCACCAATTTATAACCCATCTCTTTAATTCTTTTACATAATGGCACTTGAAATGTGCCACCTGCAACAACCATGATCTTCTTCATAAATTACTTACCTCTATTGTCATCGGCTTGTTCCTTAAAGTCTATTTTTAATTTTTTATTAACACCATCTAAGTTGCTAAAATATATTATCACAAAGGGCATAAAAATAAACAGGGTTGCCAGCAATTCATTGGCATTGAGACGATTGATCAATCCATGTAGACCAATCATAAAGAAAAAAGCCGCCAACTGATTACGACAAAATGTATCATTGGTTTTATTTTTTATAAATCTATACCACTGAAAAAAAATAAAGAACAGGGGCAAAATTATAAATATGCCGTAAAGGGCATAGTCCCCCAGCCATTGGAAATCATGGTGAAACAAAAATTGACCCTCTCGTCCAGCTGCACCTAAAATAGGATAATGGCGTATCACATCTAAAATATCTTTAAAAACACCGCCACGCCCTAGAATGGCACTTTGCTCTGAAGCCAGAAACAAGCGACCTAACATTAGATTTCCCATTTCATAAAAACGCACTTTGATAAATCGATTGGCTGTATGGTCAGCAACCACTAATAACAAATGAGCTAAAGGCACATAGGCAATAGCCCCTGCGCCCAAAACAACCAGCAATCGCTTGATTCGCTGTCCATAAAAAATAAACAACATGATTAATCCTAAGAAAAAAAGCAGATAAGCCATGATAAATTTTGCCTGAACAAGCACGACAAAAAATAAAATATCGATTACAGCTGCGACACATCCTATGACAAGCCAAAGACGGATTTTGGTTTCTCTATACCTCTTTAAATAATGGAATGTTATTAAAGCTAGGACAATGCAGATATAAGGCAAGCTGTAAACGAAGCCAAAGCTTCCCGCTCCAGCATACTTGCCCTCTAAGGAAAATTCGCCGCTGCTGATTCCTCTCAGGACATTAGGATGTATTCGAATCAATGTCAAAGAAACAACTGAACAGATCAGCCATCCTATGATAAATGTAATCATCAAAATACGTATAGAGAAAAAATCTCGCTGCTCAATATACCAGTATGCTAATCCGACAAATAATAATAATGTCACACAATAGACCAAAACACTTTGTTTAGACGGAACGATAAGGTGTCTGAAAAAAACAATGCCGCTCCAGAGAAGTAATGGCCATGTCAATTTTAAAATTTTTACAAGATGAGAGCTATGACGCAGGTAAGTTAAAATGAACCAAACGCCATATACAGCTGCTATAACTTTGAAATTCGGATTAAAAACAGGGTTTGTCGTATACGAGAAATTAAAACATATAATAATAGCACAAATTATCTCTATCCAATCCAAAATAGATTTTTGAGTTCTAGCTAATAATTTCGATTGTACTTGACCTAATTTCAAAATTTAACCCTTTCGTACAAAATACAAAAACAACTTGTTTATATGGTTATTTTAAAAAATTTGTTGCAAAAATCTGTCAATTTCTGCTGTTGGAATTTTGATGAACGGTTGAATATCACGTTTTATATAGGTGGGCAAGTCAACCAGTTCATTATGTTCAAGTACCGGTAAATTGATGTCTCTTTTCATCTCTACAGCCCGATGGTCTATACCTATAATCAAGGAACGACGCCGGTGCTGTAAAGCGCGAATCCCAGCGTGAAGCCTTGTGCCGATATAATCAGTATCGTGGCTACTCAAAAAGTTGTCAAAAGCTGCAAGGGAAGGACTGATAAGTTGAAGAGATTGAAAGTCATCTCCACAAATATTTTTTGCATAATTTACGTCTCCCGAACCTTGTAGCCACAGATAAATGATATCGTATACATCTTTCAAAACCTTAAATATAAAGCGATCTCTTTCAAGATCTGGCATATAGTCGGTTACAGTCCATACAACGGCGGAAGCCGGTGATCTTGGTATATCTCGGCAGTGAGCTTCCGTAAGCGACCACGTGGTGGGACAACCAGTATTAATGACATTTTTAAAACCCATAGCGTTCAAGCGGTCCTTGGTCATTTCATCTCGCACACTATGATAGTAATCGCCAGCCAACACGCGCCGATACAGCCTCCGGGTATAGTGATTCCAGTTCTGTTCCACCTGCCACCATCCCACTCCGAGCAGAATGACTGGAGCAATATATTTGGCAGAAATCAAATTAATATCCCACTGTCTAAATCGTCCGTTCAGTTTTCCCATTAACAAGTTGCTGCCTAAAACAAATTTTAAATCTATGTCTTGCATAAAATGCTTTTGATAAAAAATGCCGATCGGTGTATGGGTACTCATGTCTATAACAAAACTGTCCTGCAACAAGGGCTGCAATGCCTCTCTTGCTGCCGCGCTTATGATGTGGTCGCCGAGATTAATTGAGCCAATGGCAGGGTCAAACAACAGGACTTTTTTCATAATCGGTCTCCTCACTTTCCACCCTTTGAACGTCCAACTGCTTGCCAGACTTGTTTAAACAGTGGGCGCAGCAACCACAGTGAAATAATGCTGATCACAATAGTCAAAACAATAAGTTGCCATTGATTGGCATAATAAAAAATAGCTGTTACGGTAAGAAAAGCTGCTAGGTAATAGAGGGCGTTGCGCCATCGAAAAGTAATCAACGCTCTTTTCTTCAACCACATCAATCGCAATACAATTATGATTAAAAAACCAATCCATAATCCCAAGGGTGCCGCAACTAAACCCAAGACGGGTAGCAAAAGATGTAAAATAATTACATTAATTCCTCCCCCGACCAAAGTTGTCATAAAAATATGTCTTGTCTTATGCTCTGCTCCAAAAATGCTGCCCAAAAACCCCGCCAAAGAGCTAAGCATCGTGGCAAAGTAATATATGGGCAACAGATTAAGTGCCTTGGGAAAATCTTCACCTTTAACCAAGAAAGGAAATACCAATTTAGTTATAGGAATGAGAATAAGCACGGCCAATCCGAGAACAAGGCTATACATTGAAAACCCTCGCGTATAAGTGACATTTCTATCCTCACCCTTACCCGAAGCAAAGGCTAATTCTTGCCAAGATAAATTAAAAATAGATGTAACTAAAGACAACATGGAAGCAAAGCGAGAAGCTGCGCCAAAAATGCCGGCAGCTGCCAAACCTAAAACTACGGTGACTCCTACTTTACTGTAGCCTGACAAAAGCCAAAATGATAGGGAATTGATACACAGTGGCCAAGAAAAACTGACCAGTAATCTTATGCGCTGCGAATTTGAATGAACGCGTCGGACATGATGAATGAGTTCAGAGCCAAAAATGATCACTCCACAGTGGACGGCGTAACCAATCACAGTGGCTATAAATAAAGATTCAACCCCCATGCCCAAATAACGAATCAAGATGTAATTTAAGAGCAACGTGATCCCGCTGCCTAGCACACCGGCACTCATATATAGTCGATTGCGTTCGAGTCCCCGAGCGACTCCCGAAAGAACATTTTGCCAAATCACACCAAGACCTGTTAAGAAAATGAGCCATTTATAGGGCGGGTCAATAGCAAAAAATAAAATAACACCACCGACAATGTATATCAGTGAGCTAAACATGGCGACGGTCAAACCATCCCGTACCACCGACCATTTTTCAAGACTCTGTTCAACTTTATAATCCAGGGCAAAACGCAAAATTCCAGACCAAATTTCTAGAGCAATCAATGGGGCAATCATATTCAGTAAAGCAACTACTGTATCAAAATAACCAAAGTCGGCCTCCGGCAAATAACCTGTATAAAGGGGCAATAAAAAAAAGGAGATACATTTGATTAAAATATTCCCCAAAAAATAAATCAACGACGTCTGTAAAAATCGTTTGGTTTTATTCACTGGAATCTCCCGTAGAATAGCCATTTATGATGGTCTCATAAATCTCAATTGTACGCTCGGCATTCAATCTGTGGTCATGAACTACTTTAGCTTTCATTTTAGCTTGGGCAGCTCGTTCAATCGCTCCTTCAAGGTCCTCAAAGACACGGTGTATTTGGTAAGCAAGCATATAGGGTGCATCGGCTGGGTAAAGAAGTCCTTCACATTGATCTTGAACCATTGTAGAAACACCGCCCACATCGGCAGCAACAACGGGCACACCGGTCAACATGGCTTCACCTAGGGCATTGGGACTATTTTCAATGACCGAAGGCATAGCGAATACATGGCTCTTCACAAGCCGGTCACACATCTCACGTTCAGTGAGGGGGCCGGTAAAGATAATGTGATCCTTAACACCTAATTCAACAATTTTATTCTCTAAATAGCGGGCATAGTATCTTTGTTTAAGTTTTGCCTCTCGGTTACTGGGAAATACATTAGCTGAGCCGGCTACATAGACACGTAAGTTTGGGTAGTCGCGCAACAAATAAGGTAATGCGTCGAGAAGCAGATGAAAACCTTTAATAGGATAATTGGCCTGAGATACAAAAATACTGTATTTCTCACAGGAATCAAAGGACCAGTTTGAGTGATAAAATGTGGGTCTCAGGCATTCATTGCAGTGGAAATACCTCACGTCAGGCGCTAGCCAATGGGCACACGCCTGATCCCACGTGGTGCGTCCGATAATCCCCTTACTCTGCTGAAGAATTTTCTTTTCTATTCTGCCCTGTTCAAAAAATTCCCGCTGATTCTTAGCAATGCTATCCCCCTTTATCCAGTCGCGCAAGGAGCGCTTACGCTGCACCTTAGATGGTAAAAAGGCAGCAAAGTGGAAAGCGTAGAAACTAATGACCCCCTGTAAAGAGGTAATATAAGTTAAATCTGGATAGGCCTCCATTAAACGGTATCCATGTTTATACTCGGTGCCGTGTAAATGGACTAGGTCAGGTCGACATGGGTCAACGATTTCCTGCCAACTCAGACCAGCTAAATCACGGGGGAAGGCATAAAATGTAACACCGTCGACACAAGTTGTCATGATCTCATTAACATCTGCCGGCGCGGCGACAGATAAATTAATGTCGCAATCAAGTTGACCAATCGCAGCTAAAAGACTGGTAATCCAACTACCACCGAAGCTTGGAGACAAGCCTAGGGCTGCAGAGGCATAAGGAGGCAAAACATTACTAATCCAAAGTATGCGCATAGTTCTCCTATCTGATCACGCTGTGATATAAATCAATATATTTTTGAACCATACAGCGATAGTCTAACTGCTCCAAAGGTGGCGGAACACCCACATCCAGCGTGCCGGCCAACCACTTATCAATTGACTCAATTAAAGAAGCGGCTGTATTTTCTTCCGTCACTGCACCATAGCCCATCATTGCCGCTGGCGAACCACCTGTTTCAAACGTAATGACAGGCAATCTATTAGCTACAGCTTCCAAGTTGACGGTAGGGAAGTTGTCCTCCAACGTGGGATTGAGAAACAAGTCAGCACTGGCAAATAAGTCCATTAAATATTGTCTGTCATACGTATGGGGAATATGCAAAATTGAATCAGCCAATTGATTTGACCGACCTTTTATCTTACCTACCACTACGGTAGATGCAACATCTTTAAATTTATCTGCCGCTTGATTAACTGCATTTAAATTTTTGCGATCATCCCAAACGCCGGCAACAGCCAAAAATACATACTTTTTGCCACGCGCAATTTTATGTCTCAGTTCAAGATCTTTTGTTCCTTTGATGTCATCGAGTTTAATCCCATTTGGAATCACCACAGCTGGATACTCTTGTAAAAATGAATCTCTAGTTAAGTCTACAAGCCATTGGGAAGGCGCAACCAATATTAAATCTTTAACACCGGTGAAGCTCTCTCGTTTATCAATAAAATTTTTTCTAGTCCGGTCCACAATCCAGCTGGCAGGATAATCTAGAAGGGATGGACAATTGCCACAAGACGAACGCCACTTTTCACAACCAGATTTCGTGAAATATGGACAATGTCCTGTGAAGGTCCAGCAGTCATGGAGTGTCCACACAATCGGCTTGCCTAATTTCTTGAAAAAATTGAAAAGAATTTTATAATTCAAAAAATAACCGTGGATATTATGCAAGTGAATGAGATCAGGCTCGAAATCTTTTATAAGCTCAATGCATTGCTTGGTACTACCATTGGAATGTAGACCATTTCTATCAAATAGTCGCGTCATGCCCACATGAAAGTAGGTGGACACCCTATTGCCAAAATATTGCGCGTAAGGCAAGTCATGCTGAACAGGCCATCGTCCATATAAGGTGATGGCTTGGTGTTGATCAGCGTTAAGCGCCTCAGAAATACTGCGGCAAATTATGCCTGTACTCCCGATATTATAGACAGAATTTATTTGTAATATACGCACAAGCAAACCTTCTCAAAGATCATTTTTATTTTACTGTTATGACTCCAAATGTGAACCCTGTTCTATGTTAACCCTGTTTTCGTATCATGAGTACTTTTTCTGCTAAAATTTCACCATATTGTGGAGATGGTGCCCACTTGCCGCCAAGTTCCCAGAGCATTTGTGCTGTGCCATACAAATATGGAAAGTGACGCGGATCCGGACTTTCATAGTTATTACCTACAATATAGGTCCCCTTAGCTGATACCGACTTAGGATACCCTGGTGCTCCTGCATACAGTGCTAAATGGTCAACTTGAGCCCTTATCCCCGTCTCCCAGCTGTCAAATTGGCAGTGAGCTGTAATGTCGTGGTCAGCCCCTCCCACTGTCGTCTTCATACCACATGGATTGTGATAACTTTCATGAACAACACCAGTGAACTTGCCAAATCCAGTCTCATGGGCAGACTGTGCATAGACGACGACGGGGTCAATCCCCACTTCCGTAGCAATTCGCCAGAAGGTAGGAAGCTCACGGATAAACCAGTCGGCCGCCCCTTTTGACTCTGCCCAAGCTCTAGCTTGAGCTTGGGTAGCTGTAGCAACCCCCATAATGGCCACAGAATGGATCGTCTCTTCATTAATGGGCAAAGTTTCATCTTCATTGGTCTTGACAATCAGTCGCCACTTTTCATCGGTAATTAGATACTCTGCAACTTCTTCCTCTTCTTCTGGTTTTAATTGTAAATCCAGTGTCTCAACGATGGATTTTACAATAGCTTTTGCAATCGTCGGTCTGTTATCTAAAATCCATTGACCGGTATTAGCATTATCGTGGAAATTCACCTCAAATAATACCGATGGAATGCCTAGTTTATAAGGAGACCTCACCTCACCATAGCCTTCACCACCAAAAGCCAGCATACCATTCTTTACGCCACCGTTTTGATCAGGAAAAGGGGTAACAGCCATCATATTATCATACAATGCTTGAGCCATAGCTTTTGACAGAGCGCTGTCTGGGTGATATAAGGCCAAAGGACCGCTGCAATACCCCCCATAACCAGAGGCATTACTATGAATTGCGAGATAGAAGTCCGCATTTAACTCCTTTGCATGGGTAGGACGACCGGTAATTTTGATTGCCTCTTCATTCTGATAGCCTGGTTTACGCCAGCCTAGACGATCTTCTAATTCATAGTCCGGCAAATAGACATTTGCCTTGTATTCACTAAGACCTTCTTTAACAAGTTCTGCGACAATTTCCATCTGCTCGCGTTCCGAAGTGGAGCCGTTCCAGTACAAATTATTCGGTTGATTGGAAGGCGATAAGAAAATCGTTTTCAAAGCAACCCCTGGATTTTTTTCAACCCTCAAAGTACCGATATAGATATTCTCGCGATTGAACCGGTCTTGTAAAATGGTTTCCAACGTATAAGTATCAGGCATAGTAAATTTGAAACTGATCGTCGGTATCGTAGTGTTTCCAATAAGCCACTTTTGACCGGCAGAATTTTTTAAATAATATTTGAAAACATAATCATAATCCACACCCTTACAGATGGTAGAAAAACGCACAGGGTCATGGGTGTAGAGAGGTCTCTTGG
>JAAYOA010000106.1 GCA_012520525.1 Clostridiaceae bacterium
AACTCATTACAGAATTTTTTGAAGACGCTGTTCGTGAACTCGCCTATGAATTCATTGAGGAAGATGACTTCCAAGTTGATGATGTTATTGACTCAGACGAAAGTATGGCAACTAAAGAAGAGTACGCAAATTTCCGCTTCTTAACAGAATAAACTCAATTACTTGGTTGAAGCCTCACAACCTAAAGCCGAAGATGCTATCTCTTCGGCCTATTTCATAAAAGGAGAGGTTGATTTGACAAGATTTTTTGACACAAGCGCTTTACTTAATGGCGCTCACGAAACTCTTATTGATCCAAATCCATTTTTAATTTCTCTTACGAGTTTAAGAGAATTAGAAAATATTAAGAATAGTGGCAACAAAGATCAACAAGTAAAATTTAAAGCAAGACAGGTTTTACTCTATCTATATACTAATCCTTCAGTATATATTGTAGTAGATCATACGGGCACAGAAGAAGCTTTAATTTCTGCGGGTTTTCCATTAACGAATGATAATAGAATTATGATGGAGGCATCTAATTATGAGGTTGCGAACTCTTTAAAAGTTTTGTTCTATACCTCGGATTTAAGTTGTCATTTTCTTGCATTAAATCAGTTTGGACTTGCTTCTAAGCTATATTTACCGCATGTTTCTACTTCACACTATGAAGGATATTTAAGAGTCTCAATAACAGATGATGAATTAGCAAATTTTTATACAGAACTTCCGGAAGAAGAATCACCAAAAGCAAAAAATCAATATCATTTATTAACAAATGAATATTTGATATTGGAAAACATGCATGGTTCAATAGTAGATATGTATAGATGGAATGGCAAAGAACATAAGCCATTAGACTATCAAACTATTAAGACCCCCTATATGGGAACGATTATGCCTGCCAACTTAGAACAAAAATTAGCTTTTGACCTAATGCAAAATAGGGATATTAAAATAAAAATTTTGACTGGTAAGTTCGGCACTGGCAAGGACTACATTATGTTAGCGCATGCTCTTGACTTAATTAAACAAGAAAAAATGCGTAAGATGGTATGGATTAGGAATGGAGTTAAGGTAAAAAATGCCGCAGATATTGGTCTGTTACCAGGACCAGCTGACGATAAAATGATGCCCTACGCCATGCCTATCGCAGACCATGTTGGTGGTAAGGAAAATCTATTACGACTAATAGACGAAGAAAAAATAGAGTTAGAGAATCTGGGTGCGCTACGTGGTAGATCATGGAATGATACTATTATTTATTGTAGCGAAGCAGAGAACTTAACTAAAGAACACGTCCAACTCCTTATTGGTAGAGTTGGTGAAGGTAGTGAGCTGTGGATGAATGGTGACTACCGTCAAGTAGATGGAAAGGTATTCGAAACTAATAACGGACTTATGACTGCCATTGATAGGTTGAAAGGACGTGAGTTATTTGGATATGTGAAACTACAAAAAACAGAACGAAGCGAAACCGCAGCACTCGCGGATTGTCTCGATTGAAGAAGTGTTTAAAATGATATATAAATGGAGATATGCTAATTAACAGCATCATTAGCAGACCTGCTAGACTAAGCAGGACATTTAGGTGTTAGCATCGTATAAACGGCGCGAGCACCTATTTTTTTATCCCATTGTAAAGGAGAAAGTATGTTGAAATCACCTATTTACTTAGCAGGAAATAAATTTAAGCTGCTACCTCAGATATTACCCCTGTTGCCTAAAC
>JAAYOA010000009.1 GCA_012520525.1 Clostridiaceae bacterium
ACATTGTGGCAAACGGATCCTTTCTTTGATGAAGAAACTCGCAAAGAGTTAACGGCTATTAAAGATGATCCTGCAGAGATCGAGGAAAGGTTTTATCAGAATCTAGAGTTCGGTACAGCTGGATTACGTGGAATCCTAGGTGCAGGCACGAATCGTATGAATATTTATACTGTAGCGTGGGCTGCAGAGGGCTTTGCTTCTTATGTGGACGAACTCGGTGATGAGGCAAAGGAGAGAGGCATTGCAATATCGTATGACTCCCGCCATTATTCGCCTGAGTTTGCCGAAGTGGCAGCATGTATTTTTGCGAAACATAAAATCAAAGTGCACCTATATCCTGAACTTCGTCCGGTGCCAATGTTATCTTTTGCAGTGCGTTACTTTAACTGTGTGGGTGGCATTATGATCACTGCAAGTCATAATCCCAAAGAATATAACGGATTCAAAGCGTATGGTGAGGATGGCAGTCAGCTTGCACCGGAAGCGGCGGACATCGTTATGGCAAAGATGAACGAGATCGATGATATCACCACCCTTTCCTGGCCGACAATTGATGAAGCATTAGAAAGTGGTTATGTAGAGTACATCAGTTCCGAAGTAGATGATGCATATATTAATATGTTAAAGGACTTGAGCATCAACGGTGACAAGGTCAAAGCTCAGTCCGATATGAAAATTATTTATACGCCGTTGCATGGCGCCGGCAACAAACCTGTTCGTCGTATTTTGAAAGAACTAGGGTTCACTAATGTGATCGTTGTACCGGAACAGGCTGAACCCGATCCGGACTTCAGCACAGTCAAGAATCCTAATCCTGAATACAGAGAGGCACTTGAATTGGCGATTCAGTTGGCTGATAAAGAAAAAGCCGATCTTGTCATCGCGAATGACCCTGACGCCGACCGCACGGGCTTGGCAGTTCGTCGCAACGATGGTAGTTATCAGGTGCTTACAGGTAACCAGATCGGACTGCTTCTAATGGAATACATTCTCTCTGCTAAGTCCCAACGTGGGGAGCTTCCGGACCAGAGTTTTGTGGCAACGACCATTGTTTCCACGAAATTGACGAAAAAAGTTGCCGCAGCCTACGATGTGGATCTTTATGAGGTGCTAACTGGCTTTAAATTTATCGGTGAATTGATTAAAAATCTTGATGAGTTTGGTGATCAACACTTCCAGTTTGGTTTTGAAGAGAGCTTCGGCTATCTCTCTGGTACTGACGTGAGGGACAAGGACGCAGTTGTCGCTTCTATGCTCTTAGCCGAAATGGCTGCAACTGCCAGGGACGAGGGCTTGACGATCAGTGATTACCTTGATCGCCTCTATGAAAAATACGGTTATGGATTTGAAAATACCATTTCTATCTCGATGGAAGGGATCACCGGTCTGACCAAGATTCAAAATGCGCTGACCACATTAAGAGAAGATAAATCGCCGACGTTCGGTGATGTTAACGTCAAAGCCATCCGGGACTATAAAGAACAAAACCGCATGGATTTTGAGACCGGCGAGGAGACAAAGTTGGATCTGCCAGAATCTAATGTCCTGTTATATGAAGTTGATGGTTTGGATTGGTTCTGTGTGAGACCTTCGGGTACTGAACCTAAGATTAAGGTGTATACAGGCACCTATGGCGATGATCGTGAAGAGACGCGAGAACGTTTGGATCAATTAACAAAAGCTGTAGAAAATAAAATTAATGCTTTATTAGATTAAAATAATGTATTAATGAATTGAGTTGTCATATTGCAACTAGCTTGGTTAAGAATTGTTATTAAAAAAGGGGCTACTTTGAAAAAAGTGGCTCCTTTTCATTAGAAAAATATTATAAAACTAAGTTGTATCTGATATTAAAAATATAAAAATAGGTTGTATCTGATATTTAAAATATAAAAATATTTTATGATATAAGCTGATAAGTTAAATTTTAAAAAAATATTAATAAAATAATAATTTTTATAATGGTGTTAAAAAATTAAATATCTAAGCAAATTTTCTACATAATAATTAAATAAAAATTAGTAAAATCTCGTAAATTTTGTCGATTAGTATAAAATTTATATGAGTTGCATACTGCTAATTTAAATCAGACATATTATACATCAAAATTTAATTTTATGCAGTAACATTCGTACTATTGCAAATATAACTTTATTCAGTAGTATTATTAGATACTTAATATTTATATTGCAATACTACGTCTATATATAGAAAAGTTTATCCATAGATAAAGATAAACTTTTTTTGCGAATTTTTTCGGGAGGCAGAGCATGAGACAAAAAAAGAACTGGAGTAAAATCCTCTCCTTTGTTTTGATTGTAACGATGGCAATGCAACTGGTAAGTTTGCCCATCGGGGTCAGAGCTGAGGATGAATTACAGACAGAGACGTTGACAGTAACGGAGACGGTTGACGAAACCACAACTACGACAACGGTTGACGGGACAACGGTCCAGTCCTCCAGTGACCCTGAAATGGTCCTGGGGTCGGAGGCGGAAGAGTTGACGCCGTTGACTTCAGGTTCTAGCGAGGTATCAGAGTCTGAAGAGGTGTCGACATCGGAGTCAAAGGCATTATTAACTTCAGCCTCTGATGAGGCGGTGCTATCTGACTCTGAGGAAACATCAGTTCCTGCGACGTGGACGACAGTTCCGGCAACGGAGGCAAGTGAGCCTTCAGCAACTGTGGCTTCCACGGCTAGGAGACAGCGCGAGCAGATCGAGTTCGAGTTCGTGGCAGTGGAAGGTGGTTACAAGATTACAAAGTGGAATCGTCCGTCGGAGACGACCACCGAAGTGACACTTCCGAACATGTATGAAGGTCAACCGGTCATTGAAATCGATAAGAATGTTTTTCAACGATATGGACTAACCAAAGTGGTCATTCCAGAGAACATTAAAATTATCGGTGAATCCGCTTTTGCCGACAACCAGATTGCCACGATCGAGTTTTCCAAGAGCACTTCCGATGCAGTGCCTGCGTTGACGGAGATCGGTCCCCATGCCTTTGCCGACAACGAATTGACGTCCGTGGAGTTGCCTGCCCGTGTGACGACCATTGGGGCGGTTGCATTTGGCAATAATAAGTTGACCACATTGACGATGGGTGAGAGCGTCATGACCATCGGCAACTCTGCCTTTAGGAAGAATAATTTGACGGCGGTGACACTGCCGAACAGCATCACGTCCTTTGGCGAAAATGTGTTTGGTGACAACGGTCGTTACGTGAAAGTGACGACCGACAGCACAGCTGTGCCCAAATTAGACAAGAGCGATAAGTTCGGTCATGTGATCGATCCAATTACAATCACGATCCTTTCCGTCAATAAAGATACCGGAGACGAATTGTTGTCTCCCCTCACCCTCGGTGACGATTTAACGCAGAAAGATATTTTTGTCGTGGGTGAAGAAGTGAGCTATACGCCGCAAACCCTCGAAGGCTTCTATATCGATCCGTCTGTGACCTTTACGCCAGATAGGGCAGGTTATGTGCTGACTCTGGAATATATCCCGACGACTACCCTGCCGGAGATCGAGATCGTGAAGCCGGCGATGATTGAGCCGAATACACCTGCTGAAGAGGTGGATGAGTTACTCCGCTCCTTTGTCAAAGCGACGGATCTCACGGGTGCGGATATTACCAGTGAAATCACCTATGAAGGCACCGT
>JAAYOA010000107.1 GCA_012520525.1 Clostridiaceae bacterium
ATTGCTAGCAATGCAGTCAATAAATATGAAGAATTAATGGATAAGGACCCCAACTCAAACACAGGTGCCGTTGTCAAATATAAAAAAGAAATGACAAATCCAAAGTCATAACGTTTTTTAACGATTGAAATAGAAACGGCAATGAGTAAACAAGCTAAAATTATATTGTTAACCACGCAAAGACTCCCCTATAGATTGTCATTTTTTGATCGAAATGAGTTCATCGTATAAAGCCAAGTGTCTGTCAGCACAAACAGATATGTCAAACCTCTGCGCCTGCTCCGAGGCTGCTTGACCTAGGCTGCACCGCAAATTACCGTCTGACAAAAGTTCATATAGAGCTTCTGCCATTAAATGAGAATCATTAATCGGTACAATTAATGCAGATACACGGTCGACCAACAAATCAGCAACGCCGGATACAGCGGTAATTACGATTGGAAGTCCTGCCGACATAGCTTCCAAAAGTGAAATGGACATGCCTTCAGCAATTGAACTCATGATATAAATTTGAGATTCTTTTAAACACGACTTGATATCAGTGGTAATTCCAGCCAAAATAACTTCTGTGGTCAAATTTAAACGCTCTATTTCAGTTGCGAGGATTTGCTGCAGCGGACCACTACCATATATGCGAACACAAGGACAAGATTTACCTTCTGCCTGTAATTTATTTTTTAATTCATACATCGCCTGTATCAACATCATGTGGTTTTTTTGTTCGGCGAGGCGACCCACGGCAATCATTTCCTCAACTGCTACATGGTAATCCCTAGTCGGATTGACATATGAGTCAGTGGGTATGCCATTTGGTATAAGCACACACTTCTCTTTATCTATATATTTCAAAGTTACCGCCTCTACCTGATCTGAAATACAGATAAAACGATCACAATAGCGGCTAAAAAAGTGTCTAAGTAGAGCAGGTCGTCGAATATTTTCGTTATGCATCGTCTGTACAATCGGAAAGTTAAAACTCCGCAGTGCTACACAGACATGAAATGATATTTCTTCCAAATGTGTATGGACAATGTATGGCTGAGCGGCTTCTGCCCAATTTTTCAGCGTCCGCCAGGTTAAACGGTAATCAGCCCGCGGCGTTTTGCCAATCTGCCGCACGGTGATGCCTGCTTTTTCAAGGCCTTTTAGCATCTCTCTTTCAACTTCCGCTGCCTTCTCATCGCCAGGATGGATGTCAGTTGCTTTGTAAAATGTCCACACCTCTACATCCCGACCTGAAGATTTAAACTTTTGTGTCAATTGATACACAAAGATTTCCGCACCCGCTGCGACCAACTCACCGATCACATGAACGATGGGCCCGCCTTTTGTATCTCTTTCAGTCATAATAAATAATTTCTCCTAAAAACAATGCCCCTGTACATCATTATTTAGACTTATAAACACTTATAAGATTACCATATAAATCCACTCTAATTTATTTTTTAAAAATCAATAGCAGAATAAATCAACCTTTATTACAAAGTCTGATTATTTTCAATCAATCCAATTTTAATAATCTACAAAAGGAATGTCTTGGGGAGGAACTCGACCATCCAAAACATCAGCGAATTGCGCATAATTTACGGAGGCTTGACTCATTCTCTCCCACTGGGTGCGAGCCATCTGGGCAAATTCGCTGCGCACAGCAACCGGAGCATCAATAAAATTCAAAATATCATCAGCCATTCTCTGGGCGCTGACATCTTTAGGCCACAATACACCCACGAGTCCATCACCGGTCACTTCTTTTGTACCGCCCACATCGGTGGCAAAGACAGGCAAACTGCAGCTCATCGCTTCCATAATCGAAACTGGTACACCTTCGTTGGCACTGCAATTGATAAATATCTGAGGCGCCAACGTCAGATAGTAACTTAAAATATATGCTTTACTTCTGCTCCCCATCAACCTTACGTCCATAAAATCAAGTTTACTTGCAGCCAATGCTTTTAAATCATCAAACTGTTCCTGTGTATCACCGTCACCGAAATGTGTCCAGCGCAAAGTGACCGGCAAATCCCGATTGAGATTGGCTAATGCAGCAACCAAAAGGTCCAAACGCTTTACAGGCCGCAACCAAGAACAGCTGATCATTTCGAAAACCGGCTTATCTTGAGCTTCATCAGCCTTTTTAAAGTTTTGTATTTCTTCCTGAGCAGCGTGATCTAGTGACTGAGCCATTTCGACAGGCTCACCCGTTCCTAAGCGCCCCAAAGCCACAGTAGCCGTGCGCTCAATGATATCGGGATAGGCATGATTGATGTGATCAACCCCATCAGCGGAACAAGGGAAAATGCCATCCACCCGATTGAGAAATAATTCGCGATAAGGAATGTATCCCCTTGGCTCCGCCCACTCGTATAGATCATACCGATGGGCTCGAGAAAATGTCCGTGTCTGCACAGATGGAAAATAGGTTTTAATCAAATCTTCAATATTCAACATGACTCGACAGGCAGAATACAGCCAATAGCTGTATAGTGTAATTTCATCAAAATCCATTAAAACATTTTGGAGTTTTTGCCAAATATCCTGAGTTGCCTGACGCGTCCTACCTTCAAAATAATCTAAAAATAGACGTTTTTTAAACGTCGTCGCCGCCGTCTTTCTTTCGTGTCTAAAATCAGAATTAGTATTAAAAAGCGACGTAAAACTATATAAAAGATCGCGCATCCGTCCCGCCTTGGCACTTCTGGTGTTGCCAATGATGTAGGTACATTGTTCTGGTAGTGTTTCTTTAATAGGTAAAAAATCACCTACGGCGTTGACTGGTAGTAAAATGACTTGATCAAACCGCGGGGCTATATAAGGCAGTTCATCGGCGACAAACCCGTCTTTATTGCCGGCTGGATAAGTAGCTGTAAAAATAAGTAGGCAGCGCTTCATTGCGTTACTCCTTTTTAGTTAATTTAATATTCTTTCTTAAAACGAGGGCAAGCAAAGCCATCAATTCTTTCCTCAATACATAGCAAGTGACAACTGCACTAACCACCATGTTTCCAATTACAAAAGGCTTACTCGGCAAGGCATAAAATATAATAGTGTTTAGTGTAATTCCAATCACACTTATGAACAACTCTCGCTTAGGCAATTGAATGATAACCGTTTTCTGAATACGCAAAAATCTGTAGACAAATGTAGCTGTAAAACCAAGAGCCAGTGAAATATTTGCAGCCTGCAGTCCTATACGAGACAACAACAGTAACATAAAAATAAGATTAACTACAGCTCCCACAACAGTGGAATAAAATAACTGATCATTTCTCTTTTCTGCGCTATAGATGTGACCCATGAAGTTAGAAATTGCAGAGATCGCTACAGCTAAAATCGACAGTGGAATTAGCCAATAGGCATCGGCATATTCCTGACGGTTGATAAGAATTTTAAAAAAGAACTGACCAAAGGCAATCATTATATATACGCCTACACCGAGTAATTTCACATAATTACGCAGGGTTTGAGAAAAATAGATGGAGCGGTTCTCATCCGAACTAATCGAAAAAGCTGTTTCTTGCCAAGCCAAAGAAAAGACCGTAATAAATATATTGACAACCATAGCTATTTTATTTGCCGCCGCCAAAAGTCCAAGGGCATTGTTATCTACATTCCTTTGTACATAAAACTCATTGAACTTTGTTAACGCTACAAAGGCCGAGGCATTAACGGCCAGCGGAAATGAAAAACGCAATAATGTCTTGATGAAAATAAAATCAATTTCATAAAGACGACATTTGATTAATTGTCGAGTACTGATTTCATAAATCAGAATTGAGACTGTCGATGCCGCCACAACAGACAAGATCAGCGAAATTGCACCCCAGTGTAAAACATTTAAAAAGATGTATTGACTAATACCTAAAACAAAAGACGCCACAATTCCCGTAATAGCAAAAAGCTTGTTCCGACCCAAGCCACGGACGGTAAACTGGTATAAATAATCAAGTAAATAGACAACCCCCATAACAATTAATTCAAAATAAAATGGTGTCTTCTGACTCTTATTTAAGAAATATACAGCTAAAAAAAAGAATGGAGACAAAATAATCGATGCAACTATGGTGTTTGTAAATACTTTATGTTTCTCTTCTTCCTTTTCACCATCATACATAAATCTTAGAGCCCCTGCCCAGATCTCAAAGAAACATATCGAAACCAATTGGGGTAATGTGGTAACCAAAAGATTGGTCGGACCAAAAATGGCCGGCTCAAGTGCACCTGTTTGTAGTCGCGTCAATAAAAACGTGATTAACTTTGAGCAAATATTGCCTAAAAAATATATTACAACGCGATAGATTAACGCCCTGTTACTCTGATTTATCGTTATCGGACGAGGATCACGTATATATGAACTTCGATTTTTATTACTATTTTTTGACATTTCTATCTAAGCTATACTCACTTCTATACTAGGTAGCTTTTTTCTTATCAAAACTTACCGGAAGATCCTACTTGAGGTAAAAATTGTTCTAAAATATCCTTCCAAAAGTATTCATCTATTTCAAATCGACGTAATCTATGACCTAAACGGCTCTCCGGGGGTGGTAGTTCCATATAATCCCCAAACAACATCTCTAATTGAACCTGTGTGTCTTTGGGAGCCATAAACTTATGACCACAAAAATCTAGGTCAATCGGTGGGTCCATCTGCTCCCGCAACAAATACGAATCATCGTAATCCTGTCTGGCTGATGGCATAGCAATTAGACGCCGTGAAGTATCGTCATCGCATGAGACCATAACATCATGACGTTTTTGGAGCAATGTGGGAATGTCGTGGACCGCCCCTAAGGCATAGAGAAAATTAATATACCAACGATTTGATTTATAGTTTTCAACTTTACGACGCAGTGCAAAATGATAATAAAAAAACTGAAATTTCATGCGTCGATTTGCTTTGTCATTGTCGGGCACGTTGTCTAAAGGAAAAATATCAAGAAAGACACCTTGGTTATATTCGGCTTCCTTCGTCGCGTTATATTCCTCAAACAAAGTATGCTGACAGCGTATTTTAGCAAACGGTATAGTAACTCCAGCATCGTTGGCAGCTGTCTGAATAAAATAACGCTCTGGGTCGAGCTCTTGACCTAAAAGATCCAACAGTTGATCAAATTCTGGTCGTTTGACACCGATATCTATATCATCGTCCCAGGGAATAAAACCTCCGTGGCGCACTGCACCTAAGAGTGAACCAAACAGCAGGTAATAGTTTATATTATTTTTACGACAGATGCGGTCGACCTCGGTCAACAGATGTAACTGCAGAGCGTGAACTTGATTTATTTCAGGACTGTCTACAGCTAAGACAAACCCCTCTGGCTTTAGGATCATCGCAGGCATCCATCCTTTCTTTCAATCACATTGAAGACGGTTAGAAATTACTGCGCAGATGGCATTAATCACATCTACGAACTGATGACACAAGCCTCACAATGTGTCACACCATTCTCTGCATTATAGACACATTGAAGCTACATTTCTAGTCAAGTGCTAATTGTAACAGAAATTGCTTCTTCTGGCAGAACTCATAGTCAAGGTACAAATACACTTGTCGAGCCTTGATTGAGGGGACCCGTTGCCGTATTCATTTCATCTCCTAGCCAAAAAGTCTCCGCTTCCGATGGTGTTACCCTATCACCTTGTGAAGGTTCTGAAGATTTGGTGCCTAATGGATTGGTTCCAGTATACATGGAGTAACCATTGAGGATCACACCTCCACCCAAACCATATGCACCGGTATAGGATATAACATCATAAGTACCATAAAGTACTGATTCCGGCATAAACTCTTCTGTCGTTATTTCTAAAGGCGTGTAAGGAACTAGAGGAACAGATTCAAATTCACCTATATTTGTGTGGTAAATATATTGATGCAAAATTGGAATTAGCAAATTGAAGTTTGCACGAATGCACCATACGTCACGACTATCCATCCAAAAATATCCATCGACTGGAATACGGAAATGTTCAATTTTTTGATTTAGTTTGGGCAGCATTAAAGTACCCATTTGAGTTAATTCTATATCGCTCATATTTGTCGTAATGTGACTGAGACCTGTGCGTAAGACATTTGCCACAGTGATAGGATCAGAACTTAAAACTTTATTAAACATCTTTTCGACAACTTCCTGTTGCCGGTCCATTCTCCTAAAATCAGAATCAAGTTCCCTCATTCGTGCATAAGCAATCGCCTGCGTGCCATTCAATAGTTGGTTGCCACCTTCCCAAACATTAGGTGACCAGTGTGTTCGGTCGTCCCACCCGTAGCGAGTAGAATTTTGTTCTTCGATCAACCGACGCATATATGCTAAAACATCGGGATCATCGGGCAACTCAACTTCAATTCCTCCAACAGCATCAATGATATCTTCTGCTCCGGCTATATCGAACATAATATAATCGCGTATATCCAAATGGAACGTATTGTTCAATGTTTCAATAAGTTTCCATGGACCATAATGAGAAGCTGCATTTAATTTCATTGGTTCTTCAAAACCCGGCATATACACAAGCATATCCCGTTGAAAAGAAGTTAAACGCACTTGATTCTCTCGCTGATCGATCGTTACCAACATCATCGTGTCAGAACGACTCAGCTCCTCACCTTCTTGTCGCAAGTCTAATCCCATCAACAAGATATTAATGATCTGACCATCACGAATCGTAACAGGTTGGGTCGTCGACTCAAAAGTTTCGCCGACTTCATCGGTGACAAATTGAGGAGCTTCAGTAACACTGGTGCGTGCCGCGCCAATAATATAACGCCAGAGCATAAATAGACCCAAGGCCACAACTATGATTATGACAGAAATGATCGTAACAACGCGCATAACGACATCACCCACGGTGCGACGTCGCTTTGGCACTTTCTTTGTACCCTTAGATTTCCGACGAGACGGTGGGGCATGATTGTTATTTTTCTTGCGGCGACTCTGAGAGTGATCTCCTGAATACCGTTGGTTGTTTTCAGACCTGCGGGGATCCCTAGAAGGATGTTGCCGCTGATGGTCTATACGCGAAGTCGATGGCACTTTATCTCTGTTGGGTCTTGTGGTAGGCATGACATCAAGAGATGCCTGTTGATTGTCAATCGGATAGGCAAATTGGTGGTTTTCAATGACCTCGTCACCTTGACTGGTACCATGAACGCCTTCCTTTTTTAGATAACCGATTCCTTCTCTATTGTTTACGTCGCGAGATTTAGACTCAACCAATTCATCTCTTTCAGGAACGGAATCTATAGTAAGATCTTTATGAGCATCATAATCAGAATCATTTTCTGACGTTCTTGTCGGTGTATCTTTAAACACATCAGAATAGGTCATCGGTGAATGGGTACGCTCTAAATATTCATCGCTATGAACATTGTAGCTTTTAGGATGTTCAGGAGATCTTTCAGATGTGTCTTTATCTAAATCATAAAACTCATCTTCATCCTCATATTGATTGAAATAATCATCTGACTCTGCATAATATGTGATCTCACCGTCTTCATCGTCAAAGGAAGCAACAGGCGTTGCATTATAAAACACGCCCTCTATATCAATATCACTATACCGACGAGATGAATTATTTCTATCAATTCTGTATGTTTTATTTGTTTGATTTTGTTTGTCCTGAGAGGATGTTCGTTGCAATCTTTTATTCAGCCAATAGGTAGAGCCATCCACCGAGGTAAAAGATGTGTCGGCTGCCGTATCTGAATCGTTGTCCAAATGACCGTTTTGGGGTCTCCGTTCATCATCAAATAGATGATTATCCTTCATGAATTTGTCCTCGCAATCCTACTCACAGCGTGCGAAGCGTTATGAATATAATATGTTAATTTAAGTAAAATTACTTATGGCATTATACCACAACCGTATTTTGTTCATACAACCATCATATTACTGGTTAATTACAGTAGAAAACTAATTACTTTATCAATATTTACTGAATTTCAAGTATAAAAATCCATTATTTGGAAATCTACTTTATAAACTTTGCACCTATTCCATCAGCAGCTGCAAGTCCACTGGCCCACGCCCAATGTAAATTATAGCCGCCACAATCTCCATGTACATCCAAGATTTCGCCGGCACAAAATAGCCCGGGACAGATCAAAGATTCTAAAGATTCGGGATCAAAAGCTCCTGTATCAAACCCACCGGCTGTAACTTGAGCATGATCAAAGCCTTTGGAATTGACAACTTGACGTGTCCATTTTTTAGTCCCATCAGCCAACGCCTCGATTTTTTTGACGTTTAGTTTTCCTAACGTCATGCGCTCGCCTCGTTTTCCAACAATTTCAAACAAGAGATACGACGATACAGCAGCAGGTAAAAATCCTGTTCCCCATTCTCTAGCAGGTAAATCTGTAAACTCCTGCCGTCTCTTTAGTAATAAGTTTATAAGATCAGACTTTGACATATCTGGCAACAAATCCAGATGTACATAGGCGGACCCTCTTTCAAGTTGCCTAACTACATCTCCTGAGATATCCAAAATAGGAATGCCGGAAAGACCATAATCAGTCAATAGAACTTCACCTGCCGAACTAACTGGTGTCGTGTAGTTACTCTGTCCTATATCAGCGGAAACCCTACAACGCAGTCTGATTCCAGCAAGACGGCGGGGAGGTTCCTTGCAAATTAGCTGCACCAAAGCAGGACGAGGTGGTACTATAGGGTGCTTAAATGATTCTAAAAATTTATAAGCACTTCCATCAGTACCTAACCCAGGCGCTGCTTTTCCCCCCGCACAAAAGAGTAGACATGTC
This sequence comes from Clostridiaceae bacterium, assembly GCA_012520525.1. Lineage (GTDB taxonomy): Bacteria > Bacillota > Clostridia > Saccharofermentanales > Fastidiosipilaceae > JAAYOA01. The sequence goes on from JAAYOA010000107.1 coordinate 8,759, forward strand.
GCAGTGTAGTGTACAACCCTGGAGCTGCTGCGTTTCTTTTGTTTTGCGAGCGATGCTGATTGTTTTCCCACCTCATCAATTAGCGAACGCACTTCGAAACCTTTCGCTGAGGCAATATGTGTGTTGCCAATTTTTAAGCCTGCCAAAGGCTGAATATCGATAACACGATGACCGGTTTTAATCTCAATCTGCGGGCGCAACGCCAATTGATTTATAAACATCTGACGCACTGATTTAGCTTGCCGCGAATATGGATAAAGCCGCCCTTCCTCCACCTCTGACATCAGTCCCCAGTCGAAAAACAGCTTACGAACTTCCTTACTGCCAAAGCGATGTAAAATAAGTTCGGAAAACCACCCATTCTCGCCATGAAAATGGGTCTGAGAAAGATCTACATTAGAAAAATTACAACGCCCGTTACCTGTAGCTAATAATTTTCTTCCAACGGTCGTATTACGTTCTAAAATTAGCACTTTTAAAAAAGAAGGCAAGCGCAAAGCTGCGGTCAATCCCGCTGCTCCAGCACCAACTATTATGACGTCATAGTGCAAGTTTATCTCCTTAATGATTATTAAAACAGATATAAAGACGTTAAAGATAAAGAACTTGAATGGGTTGGTCAATTAGGCTTGATCTAAGGCAACGCAGCTCTCATATTTGCTCATAGGTTGAGGCGTTAATCCAAATTTCTCCCTAACGTGATCAACTAATTCCTTTAAATCTGTCACTGTCCCGCTAATCAGCTCAAATTCAGCTTCTAAAAATGGTTGCTCGATCCCCGATTGACTGCGAAAAAAACCTTGATCCAGACAAAGTTCTATTTCGCTATCGCCATTTATTAAATACCTCTGTTGGCGAGCAAAATCAATCACATAATAGCGCCTTAAGGGCTGTCTCAACGCAGCAGCTATAGCAGCTGGCAATTGCGACCAAAAATCAGGATGTTGTTTTGCAAATAACTCTACTGGTGGAATTTCAAAATCTTTGGGTAATTCTGCGGAGATCTCAACCCGATTAAAGAAACCTTTTGCACTATCGGTTGCTAATTTCGTTTTACTTTCCGGATATTTTAGGGTCATAACCCTTCTTTCGCCTTCTCGTCTCAAACGCAAAACTGCCAATTCCCGATCCAATAATCGCTCTTCAGTATCAAAATATTCGCCATGAATATGAAATTTTTTGCCCGGTCGATCACTTTGCCAAGTCAGCCAACTAGAACTCAAACTAAGTTGATTGATCTGTCTCAGGTCTTCTACTACAAATTTATATTCGACTTCTGTTGACATTTTTCCACCTCTTAGTCGTTTATTTTTTATTTAAATTTCTACTATTATTGTCAATCCACCGTACTAGGATGTTGTCTGCAGTGGTATTACTTATTGATAATACAATTTAAAATAATATCAAATGAAAAACTCAATAGATAATTTTAATTGTCGAGACGAATCACATAGGACGAAGTGATGCCCAATAAATTGCCGGACCGATCCATACCAATCCTCACGACAGCATCATCTAAAGTTATAACTTTTGACATCCTAAATTCCCCTCGATTGACTAAAATAATCTGATTACCATCCCCAACGGCTAGGTATTCTTCGTTCGAAATTGGTGTAATGACTTGGTCGGATAGGTCAATGGCAATATCGCAATCATTAACTCCGCCGTGTAACAAAAATAACTGCTGGGAATTACTTGCAGGTGTCATAGCAATGACAGCCACGCCGCCATTATAGGCCACCATAGACCGTATGACAGAAAAATTATATAAGACAGTGATTTGTTCAGTCTCCATGTCATATTCATAAATGGAGCAGCCATCGGATAGCCACAATCTACCTGGTCGAGGATAACACAACAATGGCAGGGGATGATTGATATTAGGTTGCACAGTTCTCAATTCTTCGCCGAGGGAATCAGGTGACAGTGAAAATCGTTTAATAACAGGTCTCACCTCTGCACCGTCAGTATTCATAAGAGACACATCAATGAAGCGGTCTTCTGTATCAAAAGCAGTGTTGATAATATAACCTGATTCAAGGCTTCGCTTTGAAATCCACTCGAACATCTCTTCACCCTCGGACGAAAGGACGAGCAAGGACCCCCGTGTTTTTAGCGGACTTAAAATTAAAGCCAGTTTGCCAGTTGAACTCTGAGCGGCTCCTTCAATAGGACTTTCCGACTGTCTCTCAAAGACGACACCGTTGACATCTAATAAGCAGTAGTAATGACCAAACTGATCATACAGGAAGGCTTTATTGTTATTATAAAGAACGCGAGGATTAGCAATTTGAGCCTTAAAAGAATATTCAATCCCACCCGCTACGTTTAAAACACTTACTTTGTCCGTACCAATCCGCAACAAAAAATTGGTTCCGAAAGGCAAGAGTCTATTGGCTTCGCCCGACTCCAAAGCAAAACCGAGGCGGTCTTCGATTCCTTGAACATCTCGCTCCTGGTAGTCATAGTATCTGTCGTGTGGGATCGCAATAATTAGTGTCAAAGCAGCTAAAACTATTAACATCAGCGAAGTTTTTATAAGACTGTTAAAAATGCGTTTATTTTCGAAATTTTGTGGCAGCTTTTTTTTACGCCTAGGAATTTGGCGCGGCGGTTGCATTTTTTCTGTCGATTTCTTAGATTTCTTTTTTTTAATAGGAGAACCGCTCATATATCATTCAGTCCTTTGGTCATCATCAACCTGCGAACTTTTTTCCTCCATCTGTTTTTCCATCTCAATTTCTTGCTGAAGTTTGGTCAATACCGCAAGCATACCATAATTGTTAAACTCTTCCTGTCGCAAACGCATATCTTGACAGTATGTGCCTGTGTATCTACCGTCCGCATAAATATACCATGTTCCTTCATCTCGTCGCTGTAGTCCAATCACCAAGGTCTGAAATTCTGGCGGTTGTGTAGAGTCTTCTTTTGCTACAAACGCCTCTTCCTGTTCAGCACTTGTAAATTCTTTTATATCATCTTCTATAATAATGTCATTGTCGGCAACTTCGTTGGATGTAGACTCGAAGTTCTCTTCTCCCTCAATATTGTCATCATCATTTTGAGCAATTGAAGTACCGGCAGG
>JAAYOA010000108.1 GCA_012520525.1 Clostridiaceae bacterium
AGAATAATATTTGTTCAAAATGTAATATTTTGAATATTTTTACAATTTAAATTTGACATCTAATTAAGGGTATACAGCTTTAACACAATCTAGGAAATAGACGGTAAAAGGAGTACACGTGCCAATAATCAACGGGGCTCAATGACCAGTGATCTGACACGCGTACCATTGCATATTATGTTAATTAATTAACTTTCTCTCAAAACTGCGCCAAAATTATCTTTCAAAGTTACTAGTATACTCTCTATATGTGGCAAAATATCGCCGTCTGAAAGGGTTCCGTCGGCTTTGCGGAAGACCAAATTAAAGGCCACAGATTTTTTATGATCTTCAATTTGAGCACCGCGATAGACATCAAAGAAATCACAGCTTTCAAGATACTGACCTGCAGCTCCTTTAATTGCATCCGTTAAAGTACCAACCGTCACATTTTCGTCAACTATTACAGCCAGATCCCTATTGACTGCCGGATATTTGGGCAGAGGCTTCTGACTGCGCAGCGGCGTTGCAGCCTTAATTACCTCGGGCAATTCAATATTTAAAACAACTAATTGATCCGTCATATCAAAGTTACGAGCAACTTGGGGATGGACATAACCTAAAAATCCCACTTGTTTGTCTTCTAGTATAAGATCTGCTGCTCTGTATGGATGCAGTGACGGATGATTAACTGGTTCAAACTTCACATTGCTAATGCCTAAATTGGCCAGCAATTCGACTGCGAAGCCTTTCATATTGAAGAAAGGTGTGGGATCTTGACGCTTCCATCCTGTGTCGTACCAGACGGCAATGAGAGTTTGAATTTCATCAGGTAAGTCTTCGGGATCGTCAGAAACCGGTCTAAAAACATTGCCAATTTCAAAAAATGCGCCCTCATCTATTGAATGATTTTGATTGGCAGCAGCAACTTTAAATAGGGAAGGCAACAGTGTCGTACGCATGACATTATATTCTTCACCTGCATTGCGCATAGTCACGTGGCGCCGCAGTGGCGAATTCTCTGCCAATAAAATTTGATCCGAAACTGATTTGCTTCCGAATGTATATGTACAGGTTTCATAAAAGCCAGCGCCTAGCGCTATTTCTTTAATTTTGCGTACAGTCAGTTGATCTCTGGAATAACCACCGAGGGTCATAGTTTTACCACTGAGCAGGGTGGACGGTATTTTATTATAGCCATAGAAACGGGCAACCTCTTCAGCTAAATCGGCTTCACATTCTAAATCAGGACGATAGGTAGGCATGCGGTAAAGTCCTTGCTCCTGATCCCTCAGTTCACAGCCTAAATTGAGGAGTAATCGTCCCATCCAAGCGCCGTCGATCTCTGTACCCAATAAGCGATTGATCGCTGCGGGGCGCAAGACAATATCGCGAGCGGGCTGGTCATCACCTAAACAATCCAAATAATCCGGTGCCACTTTACCGCAGTTCAACTCTTCAACAAGTTCACAGGCGCGATTCAGTGAGCGCACAGCGCCTGAGCGATCCGCTCCTTTTTCGTAGCGGGAAGACGATTCAGTGCGTAATCCTGTCTTTTGTGCTGTATGGCGAACACTAACTGAATCAAATACTGCAGATTCAAAAAATACCGCCGTCGTTGTCGATTTAACTTCGGAATTTAGCCCCCCCATGACTCCCGCCAAGGCAATCGCTTCACACCCGTCGGCAATGGCCAACATAGATTCATCTAATTCATGTTCTGACTCGTCCAGAGTTGTCAATTGTTCACCATTTTTAGCACGGCGAATTTCAATTACACCACCCTTTAAATACGACAAATCAAAGGCATGCATGGGTTGTCCGAGTTCCAACATACAGTAGTTGGTAATATCGACTATATTATTTATAGGGCGCACTCCAGCGTCGCGCAGACGACTTTGCATCCACTCAGGAGAAGGTTCAATCTTCACATCGGTGACAAGTCTACCTGCGTAACGATAGCATAAATCGGGTGCACTATTGACAATTTTCATGACTGAGTCGGTCCGCTGTCCCCCTTCACCTTTCACTTTAGGTTCTCTAGGCGTGAAAGGTTGATCCAATGTCAGAGCGGCCTCGCGTCCTAATCCCTCCATCGAATAACAGTCGGGGCGATTTGATGTTATTTCAAATTCTATGAGGCCGTCACCGAATCCCAACACATCTTGAATCGGTATGCCTAACGGCACGTCTTTATCTAATATTAGAATGCCTGCTGCCGGATCCTCACCAGATGGCAGTGATGTCAATCCTAATTCAATGCCTGAACACAGCATACCGTTGGAAACAATCCCGCGCAGTTTTCCTTTTTTTATTTTTACTCCGCCCGGTAGAGTCGATTTGTGCAATGCGACTGGAACAACATCATCGACGCTAACGTTATCGGCGCCGGTAACAATTTGGATCGGCTCGTCATCCCCCACATCCAGTTGACAGACAATTAATTTATCGGCATCGGGATGTCTTTCAATACTTACGATTCGACCTGTAACAACCTTAGATATATCTTGTCCGGTAATTTCGAAACTCTCCACTTTTGACCCAGACATCGTCATTTTATCGCAGAATTCGCTCAGGTCTTCAAGGGGAGGCATTTTTGTAAAATCATTTAACCAACGCAGTGGTACTAACATGCTGATCTCCTTATTTAAATTGCATCAAAAAGCGCATATTATTCTCGTATAAATTTCTGATATCGTCTATGTTAAAGCGAGCCATAGCCGTACGCTCAACCCCGATACCAAAGGCAAAACCCGAAAACTCTTCGGGATCAATACCTGTCCCACTAAGAACTTTGGGATGAACCATGCCGGCACCTAAAACTTCGACAAAACCTTCTCCTTTACAGGTCGAACAACCTTTTCCACCACACTTCCAGCACGTTACATCAACTTCACAACTTGGCTCTGTAAAAGGGAAATGGTGAGGACGCAACCTAATTTCAGTGTTTTCGCCAAATAATTCGCGGGCAAATAATTTTAGCGTTCCAACCAGGTCGCTCATGGAAACCCCTCTATCGACAACTAAGCCTTCGATCTGATGAAAGATAGGTGAGTGGGTTGCATCCGGTGTATCCGGTCGATAAACTTTGCCGGGACAAACAATACGAATCGGCGGTTCTTGTTTTTCAAGCACTCGAATCTGAACAGGTGAGGTCTGCGTCCGCAAACATACTTGATCAGTAATATAAAAGGTATCACCTTCATCTCGAGACGGATGACTGGCAGGTATATTTAATCGATCAAAATTATTAGCTACTAACTCTACCTCGGGACCTTCAGCTATGGTATATCCCATCCCAACAAAAACACGACAGATCAAATCAATTGTCTGTTCGATCGGATGAGCCGCTCCCCTCGGCGGACGAATTCCAGGTATGGTAACATCTATAACTTCGGATTGGAGCTGCTTTTCTAATTCCTGATCCAGCAGCCGCTGCTTTACTTCATCAAGACGGTCATTTAACAACTCGCGCACTTCGTTCGCCAATTTTCCGACAGCGGGACGTTCTTCTTTGGATAATTTACCCATCCCTTTAAGCACCGAAGTAAGCATTCCTTTTTTGCCTAAATAGGCAATACGTAGATCTTCGAGTTCCTTAGACGTCTGTAGAGCGTCTAAATCGCTCAAAAATTGACTACGAATCCTTTCCAGATCTTGTACTATTTCGTTCATGTTTCCTCCAAGCGTTTTTACATAAAAAAGTCCCCGCCCCCCTCACGGGACGGAGATGATCCGCGGTACCACCCGAATTCCGACCAAACGAGGTCGGCACTTCAAATTAATAGTTTGGTTGCTCCGGACGAACTTCACTTAAATCAAACTGAAATGATTTCAGCCAGCCATTTCTCTCTGTAAGTTTCCCATTAAGCTACTTTTCCATCAACGCAAACTTATCGTACCACCTGAATATCTTTTTGTAAATCAATTTACCTTCTGTAATTAAACTA
>JAAYOA010000109.1 GCA_012520525.1 Clostridiaceae bacterium
AGTAACGAGAACCTCAATCACTTCATACGCTACTTTATATCTAAGGGAACACCCATAAAAGATATAAGAGAAAGAGAGGTGAAGGCGTTGGAGGATTTCATCAATCATTATCCCAGAAAGATATTAGACGGGCGCAGTGCTATAGAGTTTCGTCAGGCGGCTGCTTGAGCGAATATCGATTACATTGTCAATAGTTGGGATTTCATTTTAACTTGCAGTTCACACTATTTTAGGGAGCAGGACTATAATCTTGATATGTGTAAATCTCTAGGTTAACATTAAGCGTGGATTAGTATATTAAATATGAAGTAGGAGCTGGCACATGAAAAATAAATTGCGTGATGAGCAGACAGATCGACTCTTTGCAGGGATGTTAACTCTCAAAAATATAGATGAGTGCTACGCTTTTTTTACCGACCTTTGCACAATTTCGGAAGTTAAGTCCATGGCTCAGCGCTTTCATGTCGCTTCGATGTTGAAAGAAGGGGTCAAATACTCCGAGATCTGTGAACGAACAGGCGTAAGTTCGGCGACAATAAGTAGAGTTAGTCGCTGTCTGGAATATGGTATGGACGGTTACAATTTAGTCTTAGACCGTCTAGAAAAAATGGATGAAGACAAATAAAGGTAATTTAACAGGAAGATGTAAATGGGATTATTAACTAAAATTTTTGGCACGTATAGTGACCGCGAATTAAAGCGCTTGGATTCAACGGTTCAAGCTGTTCTGGATCTAGAAAAAAATTATTCTACTCTATCTGAAGCAGAGTTAAAAGGGAAAACTGATGAGTTTAAAAAAAGATTAGAGTCAGGTGAGACCTTAGATGATATTTTACCGGAAGCTTTTGCTACGGTGAGAGAAGCAGCTTGGCGCGTTCTTGATATGAAACATTATCCTGTTCAGATTCAGGGTGGTGTGGTCTTGCATCAAGGTCGTATTGCCGAGATGAAGACGGGTGAAGGTAAGACCCTTGTCGCTACATTACCAGTTTACCTTAATGCCCTTGCCGGCAAAGGTGTTCATGTAGTCACTGTTAATGACTATTTGGCTCGACGGGACAGCGAGTGGATGGGCAAAATTTACCGCTATCTTGGGCTAGAAGTAGGCTTGATTGTCCACGGACTGAAGAATGACGAGAGACGCGTCGCTTATAATGCCGATATTACATATGGTACCAATAATGAATTTGGTTTTGACTATCTGCGCGACAATATGGTCATTTATCAGCATCAAATGGTACAGCGTCCTTTAAATTTTGCCATCGTTGACGAAGTAGACTCGATCTTAATTGATGAAGCGCGGACACCTCTTATTATTTCTGGAAAAGGAGAGGCATCGGCGGATATGTATGAAAAAGCCGATGGGTTTGTTAAACGGCTGCGTCCTCTGGTAATTGCTGAAATGGAAACAAAAGAGGACAACGAAGAGCTGACGAAAGATTATGATTATGTTGTAGACGAGAAAGCAAAGTCTGCAACATTGACTGCTAGGGGTGTTAAGAAGGCGGAAAAATACTTTCATCTAGATAATTTAGCCGATGAAGAGAATTATAATCTACAACATTATATTAATAATGCATTGAAGGCGAATGGTACCATGCACCGAGATGAACAGTACGTTGTCAAAGATGACAAGATTATCATCGTCGATGACTTTACCGGTCGCCTGATGTTTGGTCGCCGCTATAGCGATGGTCTGCATCAAGCTATTGAGGCAAAAGAAGGCGTGGCAGTTCAAAATGAGAGCAAGACTTTAGCGACTATAACATTCCAGAATTACTTCCGTATGTATAAGAAGTTATCTGGTATGACTGGTACTGCTCAAACTGAGGAAGATGAATTCAGGGATATCTATGGTCTGGACGTCGTCGTCATACCGACGAACCGCCCGAACCAGCGAGAAGACTTAGAAGATGCTGTATATAAAACAGAGAATGGTAAGTACCGAGCTCTGTTAAATGAAGTAATGGCTGCCCATGAAAAAGGTCAGCCCATTCTGATTGGTACTGTTTCAGTTGAACGTTCAGAATTTTTATCATCGTTATTTAAACGCTATAACATTCGGCACAATGTTTTGAATGCCAAACAGCACGAAAGAGAAGCTGAAATTGTGGCTCAGGCGGGTCGTTTAGGTGCTGTGACAATTGCTACCAACATGGCCGGACGAGGTACAGATATTCTTCTCGGCGGTAATCCCGAATTTATGGCTCGCCAGAAGTTGAAACAAGAAGGTTATAGTGATGAACTCATTGAACAGTCAACGGCCCATAATGAGACCGATGACGAAGTAATTTTGAAAGCCCGCAAAAAGTTTAACCAACTTGTCGATTCCTACAGTGAAATGACTAAGGAAGAACACGACCGTGTTGTGGATGCAGGAGGGCTCTATATCCTTGGCACCGAACGACACGAATCTCGCCGCATAGATAATCAGCTGCGCGGTCGTGCTGGTCGTCAAGGTGACCCAGGTAAAAGCAAGTTTTATTTGTCCCTGGAAGACGACTTAATGCGCCTTTTTGGTGGCGAGCGTATGCAGAATATGTTTGAGACCTTGGGTGTAGATGAAGATATGCAGATCGAAAATCGTCTGTTGACTAATCAGATTGAGTCCGCCCAACGCAAAGTGGAAGGACGCAACTTCGGAATTAGGAAAAACGTTCTAGAATATGATGATGTCATGAATCAACAGCGTGAGATGATCTACAACCAACGTCGACAAGTACTTGAGGGTGCGGACCTAGAAGAGTTTTATGAAAAAAATATCCGGGAATTGGTGGAAGATATTGTCGCCACTTATTGCACTCCCGAACTCGAACCAGAGGAGCGGGACGTACCTGCATTGTTGTCTAGCTTGATCGATCATTTCGGCGATTTGCCTGTGATCTCTGAAGCCAAAAAAGCAGATCAAGATAGCTTTGATCCCGAAGAGTTTATTGCCAATGTACAGGATGCAGCCATTAAACATTACAACAAAAAGGAAGAGGAAATAGGTTCAGAAATCATGCGGGAAGCTGAACGGGTTGTTTTGTTAAAGACAGTTGATCAGCGTTGGATGGCTCACATTGATGCTATGGATGAACTGCGTAATACCATTGGTATGCGTGGGTATGGACAACATAACCCGGTCATTGAATATCAGCGCGAAGGCAGAGAGATGTTCGAAGAAATGAATCAAATGATTCAGGAAGATTCTATCAGGATTATGATGCGTGCTAACTTCACCACTGCGGCACCGCCCAAACGCGAGTCCCAGGTCAAAAATATGAACGAAGTTAAAGAAGAAGATAGCGGTACTGGAGTGGGAAGAGGTTTAAGTCGCTCAATGCCTGATCGTCCGGTTAGTCAGGTTGGTCGCGCTCCTCAACAACAGACCAACACTCCTCAGACTCAGCAACCTGCCAAGCGTGACATTAAAAAAGTCGGACGTAATGACCCCTGTCCCTGTGGCAGCGGTAAAAAATATAAACACTGCCACGGTCGCAACCGTTAAAGATATTGAATAAGGAGATTTGATAATATGCAGCAAACAGCGTATGACGTAAGAGATCTTTCACTAGCTCCCAGTGGACATAAAAAAATTGCCTGGGCATGGCGGCATATGCCAGTCTTACAAAGTTTGCATGAGGAATTTGTCAAAACAAAACCTTTTGCAGGAATTCGCATGGCAGTCAGCATCCATGTGGAAGCGAAGACGGGTTGTCTAGCTAAAGTTTTGGCTGCAGGCGGAGCAACCGTGGCTCTGACAGGTTGTAATCCGTTGTCTACCCAAGACGATGTAGCGGCGGCGCTTGTAGATGACGGTCTTTCGGTGTTTGCTATGCACGGCGAATCCATTGAAGAATACCGACAACACTTGCAACAGGCCTTGGCAATCTATCCTCATATTGTCATTGATGACGGAGGCGATCTTGCCTATTTGCTACACACAGACTGCCAAGTGTTTGGGCGTGATATAATTGGCGGCTGTGAAGAGACGACTACAGGTGTGCAGAGGTTGCGCGCCTTGGCTGCAGAAGGACAGCTACTTTACCCTGTTATTGCTGTCAATGATGCTCGTTGTAAACATCTATTCGACAATCGATTTGGCACTGGTCAGTCGGTATGGACGGCAATTATGGCGTTGACTAACTTGATCATTGCTGGAAAAACAGTTGTTGTGTCTGGGTTTGGTATGTGTGGTCGTGGTGTAGCTCTGAGAGCAAAGGGACTAGGCGCTCGTGTTATTGTGACAGAGATCGATCCTATCTCTGCTTGTGAAGCTTTGATGGAAGGCTACGACATTATGCCGATGGAAGAAGCAGCATCTTTAGGCGATATTTTTGTCACGGTAACGGGCTGTAATTACGTCATCAATGAAAAGCATTTTGAGAAAATGAAAGATGGCGCGATTATGTGTAATGCTGGACATTTTGATGTGGAAATTGATCTGAAGGCTTTATCGCGCATTGCCACCAAACAGGTCGAAGTTCGGGCGGGCATAACGGGCTTTACTTTGTCCGACGGCAGACAACTAAATGTCCTTGCTGATGGGCGACTAGTTAATTTAGCTGGTGGGGATGGGCATCCCGCCGAAATTATGGACATGAGCTTTGCCCTTCAAGCTCAGAGCGCTCTGTGGCTGCTAGATAATAAAGATACCCTTGAAACAAAGGTTTATGAAGTGCCGCGGGAGGCCGATTCTCGAGTCGGTGAGCGACTTCTGCAAGCCAGAGGACTAAAAATTGATAAACTATCGGATCAACAAGAGCGGTATCTCAATAGTTGGCAAGGATGAGGGGGTCCACGTGATTAACTCGGCAACACTCTTTGAAAATATAACGGTTTTGACGCCAGACGACCATGGCAAAATTAAAATTATAGATAATGGCTATGTCGCAGTGAATAATCATCGCATTGTCTGTGTCACCACAAACCAGGAAGAGGCAAAGGCCGCCCTTCCTAATCAATATTTAAGTTACAGTGGAAAAGACAAGTTGTTGTTGCCTACTTTTGCTAATGCCCATTGCCATTTAGCAATGACGCTGATGCGAAATTCTGCAGATGATATGGTTCTTCAGGACTGGTTGTTCAATAATATTTTTCCGCGAGAAGCTAAATTAACGCCTGATCTTATCGTCAAGGGAACCGAATTAGCCTATGTCGAATTGATCAGAGGGGGAACAACTTGTGTAGCAGATATGTATTTTGCTCCCCATGAGGTAGCTGCTTCCGCTACACAGGCCGGACTTCGTCTCAATATTTGTTGTGAAAGTACCGTTTCACGGGGTGTCAACGAGACGAGAGTGATGTGGGACGAAGTGAAATCATTCGTGGACCAGTGGCACGACTCGCAGGAGGGCAGAATTCGTGCAAGTTTACTCGTTCATTCCATTTATTTGTACAGCGAATCTGCTTACAGAGAGCTTGCGAATTTAGCCAAAGCTGCTGGCGTAGGAATTCAAATTCATGTTTCTGAGACAAAAAAGGAAGTGGACGATTGTTTGGCTCAGTATGGAATGAGACCACCTGCAAAATTGGCAGCTGAAGGAATTTTTGATGTGCCGACAGTTGCTGCCCATTGTGTCTGGCTCAATGATGAGGATCGGGATGTATTGGCCCGATATGGTGTTCATGTGGCGCATAATCCGATCAGTAATTTAAAATTGGGAAGTGGCATTGCTGACGTAGAAAGTATGCAGAGGGCAGGGATTCCAGTGGCTTTGGGAACGGATGGAGCGGCGAGTAACAATCGCTTAGATATGTTTAGCGAAATGAGGACTGCCGCCCTTCTAGCAAAAGGTGTGAGTTGCGACCCCACAGCAGTCTCGGCTGAGACTGCCTTAAATATGGCAACTGTCAATGGCTACCGGGCCCTTGGATTTGTCGAAGGAGGATTGATTCAAACTGGAGCCATTGCTGACCTGCAAATTCTTCGATTGAGTGATGCCAACTTAAATCCGCCGGCCAACCCAACCGCCGCTGTAGTCTATAGCGCTGGCCGAGAAAATGTGGAATCAGTGATGTGTGACGGACAGTTTTTACTTTATAAAGGTGATCTCACAACTTTGGATGAGGCTAAAATTAGATATGAAGCTGAATCTGCGTCAAAGCTGATTCAGCTGTAAACAAGTTTGTTTGCAATCTGACAATTATTGAATTGAGGTATAAAAGTTGTTTACAAACTTTTGATAATAGATCTTAATACTACTTCAATTTATGTTGATGGGGCGTTTTTACAATGATAGAATAATATATGTCAAAAGGTTACAAGTAAGTTCAAAATGTTTTTTAAGAGAGTTATAAGAAAGCAGTGTTTTATAAGAAAGTGAGGATTATATGGCACGCGACATTAAAGAATTAAAAGGTACAAAAACTGAAGCCAATCTACAGGAAGCTTTTGCCGGTGAATCTCAGGCAAATACTAAGTACACATTCTATGCCAGCCAGGCTAAAAAAGATGGTTACAATCTAATCAACGAAATCTTCCTGGAGACTGCACGCAATGAAAATCAACACGCTAAACAGTGGTTTAAATATTTGCATGGCGGCGATGTGCCGGGTACAGTTGACAATCTGAAAGACGCCGCTGCGGGCGAAAACTACGAGTGGACAGATATGTACAAACGTATGGAAGAAGAAGCAAGAGATGAAGGGTTTACCCAGATCGCTGCTAAATTTGCCGCAGTTGGTGCCATTGAGAAAGTTCATGAAGCTCGTTACAACAAATTACGTGAGAACATTGAAAAAGGCCTCATGTTCCATAGAGACGAAGAAGTAACATGGGTATGCCATGAGTGCGGTCATGTTGTAGTTGCTAAAGAGCCACCGAAGGTATGTCCGGTTTGCGCACATCCTCAGAGCTACTTTGCTATTCGTTGCGAAAACTACTAATAATATGAATATTTTTTCATAGTTATTTATTTTATTTAATGCAATGCGGGGAGGGGAGTCTCATATGAGACCCCCCTCTTTTTAACTTATAATGGATCGATGTAATCTATTTTATATGCCGATACAACCTAGAGGTTGATCTTAAATGAGACAACTTTTATTGACTACTGATTGCTGGTGAGTCGTTTTCCGTTGCTGATTTAATCAGACCGTTTGTGTATAATTATGAGCGGTTAATAACTGATAAATTGGCCGGTGCGGATTTGCACACAAACTGACTGAAAGTGCGATATGTTTATTGTTTTTTGGAATAATTTTATTCATTTTGATTTTTTAATTTTTTTGCTTGCTGTTGGCAATTTTTTTATCTATTTAAAAACTCGGCGAGGCGCCAAAAAAATTCGCGGTCATCTTTTTCCAGATGGCTATGTGCCGGGAGGAGAAGCCCACAGCAAAGGATTAGCTGAGCATTATAAACATTATTTGAGCCCCGAGGGCGAGGCAGAAGTGATCAATGAACGGCGTAAAGTGAATTTCTTTTACTCGATGTATAACAATATTACGTCTATTTTTCCCTTGATGGGTATTTTAGGAACGGTTATATCATTAATCAGCATGGTCAACAAGAGTTCAGAGCAAATTCAAGACAATTTTATGCTGGCTTTGACTTCAACACTTTGGGGCATTATTTTTGCAATTATATTTAAAGCATTAAATGGCTATTTGTCTTCTGTGATCGATAACCTTGATGAAGTTTTTGAACTTTATATAGAGCGAAATAATAAGGCTTTTGGACTGGTTCAAACAAATGACGACAAGCGGAATTCTGAGTTGGTTGCAACTGGCTATTCACAAGCGCAAGGACAGCAACAGCGTGACTCATTTGTAAAGTCGCCCCGCACAGAAGTGAAGGGACAACCAGATCAAGCGAAAACACAGCGTCCAAATCCGGCGACGGCGCGAGGGAGATGGTCTGAATACGAGATGGAAGGAGCAGACAGGAAAACAGGTTCGAAGTCGGTTAGAAAACAGACGACCTCAAATGCAGATGAAACACGGGAGTACTGGGATGAAACGACGACGTAAAGCCGACATTGCAATAGATCTAACGGCACTGCTCGATGTCATCTTAATTTTATTATTTTTAGTAATCATCCAAATTAATCGCCAAAGTGCAGAGGTGGAAGCTGAATATCTAAATAAAGAAGCCGCCTTAAATGAACGGATGGATTTGCTTGTCGAAGAGAGAGATCAGGCTCTTGCAGCTGCTGGCATGGACGGCGATTCACTTACGGCTTACGATGTGTTTCTTGAACAGACCGACTATGTGTCAATTCGGTTGGAAACAACTGATGAAGGTGCTCGACCTGTTGTTTCTGTGGATGGTAAAATTGTTCGCGGGATTGAAAATGAACAGCAGCTGCAGCGCAATCTAGGTAACTTAATAAATGGGTTACCCCAATCTGTAGCAGTAGTTGTTTTAGAGTATGACAATAGAAGTATTTTGTGGCGCGACTATCAGACTTACAATCGTTTAATTTTAGCGATACGGGCGGATACGACAAAAACCATTTTATATCGGGAGATCTCTTCTATTAATGGTTCAGATCGTTCTAATAAGGATAATCACTTGGAATTTGTGGATCAAACCGGCGGACAGACAATTCTCCCAACATCGTTTGAATCAGGAGTGGTAGATCAAGGTGAGCTACCCTCCGCCAGTAGGTGAACGATTGGATTTTGATTCTATAAGATAATAAGACAAATAATAGAATGATCGGCTACAAAGTCAGAGATAGCCACAATTTTTAATATTGACAAATCAATGATATAAATAAAACCTATCGTCAACAACAAAAATTAGGAGTAAATTATGGCAAAAGACAAGAAGAAAAGTAAAAAGCCCTTTGGGATTATCATCATAATCGTGATCCTATTGCTTATTTTCCTTGGTTGGAAATCTGGCTGGTTTTCCGGTCAAGGTGACGGTGGCAATGATTCTGAGCAACAGACGACTCAAGTTGAAGAAAGGGGAGAAACGACCTCTTCTGAAGCCAGTGATCAGGAGATTGATATCACTGTAACAGGTGACAAAATTGTCTACAATGGGACAACTGTCAGCAGCGAAGATTTGCGTGAGAAGATACAAAATTGGGCACCTAATGCCACGGTTAATTTGACTGACGATGCTGCAATTAAAGCAACTTATGAAGATGTTTTAAGTATCCTAACAGAAGCCGGAGTTACAATCAAAGAGACCACTAAATAATACTAATCTAATACTGTCTTAACAAGAATTGAACAAAACCATTACATTTCGTTGGTACTTTTAATTGAAGATTTATGTCAATTTGAGGTGCACGAAATGACAAAGATTAAAGCAAAAATATTGCATTTGACTGCCCTCGTCATCGCCGTCGCCACACTGTTAGCGGCCTGCGGTGACCGGGGCAATATTACTTCTGGGGATGCTGATTCCGTTTTTACAACCCGCGGCGTTAAACAGGTTTTGCGCATAGTTTCGGGTTCAGAAAACAAAGAACTTGAACCTATTTTGCAGAAATTTACCGACCGGACAAAAATCGGAATAGAGATCGACTATAAAGGATCCCTCGACATCATGCGAGAGATGGGGGAGGAAGAGTTTGCCTACGATGCTGTCTGGCCGGCCAGTAGTCTTTGGATTTCTGCAGGTGATACCAACCATCGCATTAAACACCAACAATCCATTTCCATCACACCAATTGTATTTGGTATCAAACAGTCATTAGCAGAGCAACTGGGCTTTGTCGACCGAAAAGTGGCAGTAGCTGATATTTTGGAAGCGATTAAACAGGATAAAATGAGCTTTTGTATGACGTCTGCAACCCAATCAAATTCAGGAGCGAGTGCCTATATTGGATTTCTATATGCTCTTCTTGGCAATCCCGACACGTTGACGTCAGAAGATCTTGCTGATTCGCAATTGCAGGCTGATATAAAATCCCTGCTCAGTGGTGTCAACCGCTCCTCTGGGAGTTCGGACTGGCTGAAAGATATGTTTCTAAATGATGACTACGATGCTATGGTCAACTACGAAGCACTGATGATCAGTGCTAATCGTGTGCTTGAAAAACGAGGGGACGAAACTCTACACATTATCTATCCCTATGATGGTCTTAGCTTAGCGGACTCTCCTTTAGCTTATTACACGCCGGATCAACCTGATGATGCCAAAGAAGAAGCATTTTTAGAGTTGCAATCGTACCTTTTGTCAGAGTCTGTACAGTCCCAAATCCAGCAGACAGGAAGACGCAACAGTTATGGAAAAGTGACAGAGAGTAATCGAAATGTATTCCGCAAAGAATGGGGATTAGATATCGAGACCCCCCTTTCATCTATTAAAATGCCTTCACGAGATGTCTTGTTTGAGGCCCTTCATCTTTATCAGACCCAATTTCGCAAGCCATCTTTCACAGTCTATTGTCTAGACTTTTCTGGAAGCATGTCGGGTGATGGGGAACAGGAGTTAAAATATGCTTTGAGTCAAATTATGCTCCAGGAAAATGCAGCACAATTAATGTTACAGGCATCGCCTGATGAAGTGAATTATTTTCTTCTATTTAATTCCGATGTCGTGGATGAAAGGATGTCTTCGGGTGAACCTGAGGACCTTGAGCAGACTTATGAACTTATTAGCCGCATTTATCCCAGAGGTGGAACTGATATTTATGGAACGGCGATCAGAGCATTGGAAGTGATGTCATCCTACGAGATTGAAGACTATTCACCAGCCGTGATTCTTATGACGGATGGCATGGATACCGGTGGCAGCAACTTGGGAGAATTTAGAGATGCATATGCCAAATTTGGTCGCGATGTCCCCGTGTTTTCTATAGCATTTGGCGATGCTGATTGGGATGAATTAGAGGCCATAGCGGAAGTGAGCAATGCCCGGGTCTTCGACGGCAGAGATCATTTAGCTGAGGCTTTTAGAGCGGTGAAAGGATACAATTGATGAAGCGGCGTTTTGACGGTTTGCAAACGATGGTGGCGACACTTGCTGGATCCATCATTTTTCTCGTCTTATTTCTTGCTTTAAAATGGCACGTATTGGTCTCAATTTTGTTGGCTCTAGGTACATTTTGGGGCATCTATCTAGTCAGTAAACCTCCCTATCGAGTTGGTAAAATCAAACTCGATCACTTATCTGACCCCGAACAAGCTCTAACCATGCTTATGGAAGCGGATGCCCACTTACAGAGTTTGCGTCAAGCCGTTCCTAAATTAAGACATAACAAGATCAAGCAAGAAACCAACAAGTTGTATAACACCGGTGCTGGCATCATGAATTATTTGCAAAAATATCCCGATCGGGTTCACGCTGCACGTCGTTTCCTTACATACTATCTTGTGACGGCTCGCGATATCGTCAATAAGTATTTAGAATTCCAAAATACAAATTTTATGTCCCCTGAGATCAGTCATATAGAGGTGAAGACCGCTGAGACGTTGCCGATCCTCAACGAGGCATTTGATCGCCAATTTGTCCACCTCATGCGCAATGAAATCATGGATATCGAGACGGATATAGAAGTTTTGAAGCATACACTTGAATCGGAGGCGTCTCTGTGAGCAGGCAATATAAAAGTACAAAGTGGATTGGAATTGTCATTCTTATACTCGTTATCATCGGCGGTGTGCTCTATGCAACTCTTGCTCGACCGGCAGAAGTCACGGTAGTACGAGGTTACGTTGGTGGAGAAAAAATAGGGTTGCTTGAAGATGAAGATGTAGAAAAAATACTTGCCGACCGCTATAAGATTCGCATCGACTATGCAAAAGCAGGATCGTTGGATATGGTTCGGGCTGACTTGACCGAGCGAGATTTCCTGTGGCCTTCTTCACAGACCGCTTTAGAATACTATCAAAGTGAGCACGGCAAGCCCATGGCGAGTGAAACGATTTTAAATACTCCCATCGTTCTCTATACATTTACACCTGTCTTGGAAGCATTGACCGAAGTCGGTATGGTGACGACACAAAACGATGTTTACTACTTAGATATGGTTGCTTTTACCGAAACTTATTTAGTTCCGGGCAAAAAATGGAGCGACTTATCCCTTGACTTATATGGTCAGGTGGCAGTGGATACGACGGATCCCACAAAGTCAAATTCTGGCAATATGTTTTCCGGACTTTTGGCAAATAGCTTAAACGGGGGATCTGTGGTAACAGAACAGTCGGTGGATCAAGTGCTCCCTGAACTGAAACAAATTTTTGCAAGATTGGGTTATATGGAAACATCCTCGGCAGACTTGTTTCAACAGTTTCTTTCGACAGGATATGGTTCTAAAACGATTGTAGCGGGATATGAAAACCAATTACTTGAGTTTGCTGCTCAACATCCCGATGTTTGGCAGCAGGTGAAAAATGACATCGTGATTTTATATCCTAATCCTACGGTCTGGTCAAGTCATGTCATGATTTCTCTATCAGAAGAAGGCAATCAACTCATCCACGCTCTGCAGGATCCTGATATTAAAGATTTAGCTTGGCGACGACATGGCTTTCGCACAGGCGTGTCCGGCACAATTAATGACCTAGATCAGTTTGACGTAGCAGGCTTGCCTAGCAAGATCACTCATATTACCCCGATGCCCAATTATGCAGCCATGGAAAGAATTATTCGAGAACTTGGGCGATAAATTAGGAACTATTTTGAGTGCAAAAAATCTGGCGACATACGAACTGTTGTAATTACTACAAAAGTAAATCGTACAAAGTTCAACATCAGAAGATAAAGTTCAACATCAAAAAATATTATTTAGTGGTTAATTCTCTAACTGGAATAGATATCCAAAGTGTCTTCAAGACAATCTTTAGTGAAAACTAATAATAGAATGCAAATTTTGGGAATAATTAATCGCAAAGAAAGTTAGTTTCAATTA
>JAAYOA010000110.1 GCA_012520525.1 Clostridiaceae bacterium
TCGGATTCGTTTGCCGACCGCTATCCCCATGAATTGTCAGGCGGTCAACTGCAGCGCGTTGCCCTCGGCTGCGCCTTGATTACACATCCAGACTTACTGATCGCTGATGAACCTGTGTCCGCTCTCGATGTATCTGTGCAAGCCCAAATTCTCGAGCTGATCAAAAGACTTCAGAGAAAGTACGGATTTACTTGTCTATTCATTTCCCACGATTTAAATGTCATATATTATTTATGTGACCGGGTTGCTGTATTAGTCGATGGTCAAATTGTAGAAATTGGAGACGTGGAAAAGGTATATCACGATCCCCAACACGACTATACAAAGCAGCTAGTAAAAAGAGTTTTATCACTTAATGAAATGAACAGCTAGGCTTTTCGGTTTTATTTCGTTAAGGGGGATTCACTTACTTGATATCTTTCACAGCTTTAATCTTTCTCTCAGATTGTACTAGAGATAATATTTATATTATAATTAGTTCAAAAGAAGAAGCTGAATTATGTGCTAATGTTGTTATTTTAAACAATTTTAAAATAACATTTGATGCACATTATATTCAATTATTTAGGAGGGAGCGGTTTATGAGAATTGACATCACCGGTAAGGATATCAAAATTGGTGATCAGCTGCGGGAAAGAATAGAAAAGAAACTCGCTAAATTCGACCGCTATTTCGATGATAAGGCTGTTGCTACGGTGCGGATTAAACCGGATCATAACAACACAGTTTGTGTTGAAATCACCATGAAGATTCACAAACATTATTATCGTGCGGAAACAACGGCCGATGAAATTCTGACTGCCCTCGATCAGTCAGTGGACATCATGGAAGGCCAGATCCGCAAACATAAGTCTCGTCTGCAGAAAAGAACCCATGATTTTGCTTATATGAAGGAGTTCCTGCGGGCAAATTTCGACGAAGATGATTTTGAAGAAGAGGATGAATTCAAAGAAGAAAACATCGAAATCATTCGTCGCAAACGTTTTGTTTTAACACCGATGTCACCAGAGGAAGCAGTTTTGCAGTGTGAGATGTTAGGTCATTCATTCCTGCTATATTTGTCGCCTGAGACAGGCAAAGTATGTGTCGTGTATAAAAGAAAAGATGGCAATTATGGCCTGCTGGAGCCTGAATACTAATTTAAAGGCCAGTCGGTCTTTTAAGCCATTGTTCGCTGGCGACGACTGTGGTGATCGGAGATGATATCGAGGATCGTTCCATTAATGGGACGATCCTTTTTTGGGAAAATTTGGTTTATTTCTCTAAAAATATCGGTAGACCTATGATACCATTTAGATTCACAAGCATCTAAAGGAGATCGGCGCATGGATTTTTTTGACTTTATAGTGGATGATCAGAATGATAAATCTTTATCTGGTAAAGGGGAGAGACAGTTTGAGACAACCCCTTTGCGGCGGGAGGAAAATAAACAAGTCGCTGAGGAAAAACTTTTGACTGGTTTGAATCCCGAGCAGCAGAAGGTTGTGCGACATAGTCAGGGGCCATTGCTTGTTTTGGCAGGAGCTGGTTCTGGTAAGACCATGGCTATTACTCATCGCATTGCCTGGCTGTTAGATGTTCAAGGTGTCAGCCCCTATGAGATCTTAGCTATTACCTTTACCAATAAAGCTGCCGGAGAGATGCGCGAAAGAGTTGGTGAATTAATCGGCACAGCCGTCGACCGGATGTGGATCGGTACTTTTCATGCAATGTTTGCACGTTTGCTGCGCTATCATGCCGATTTAATCGGTTATGACAGTACATTTACTATCATAGATTCAAGCGACCAATTAAGTTTGGTGCGACAAATTTTAAAGGACAAGCAATTGTCTGAAGAACGTTATAAACCACAGGCTATTGTCAGTCATATTAGCAATGCTAAGAATCAACTGCAGGAAATTAGCGATTATGAGAGGCAACATCCACACAGTCCATTTGCCGAAATTGTTGCTGACGTCTGGTCTACTTATCAGAGGCGACTTGTCGATAACAATGCGATGGATTTTGATGACATATTAACGAATACGGTCAAATTGTTGACCCAGGAACCTGAAGTTTTGTCTCGCTATCAAGATCGTTTTCGCTATATTCTTGTTGATGAATATCAGGATACCAACTATGCCCAATACGAAGCCGTGCGCCTGTTGGCTGCTGGTCATAAGAATATTTGTGTTGTCGGTGATGACGACCAATCGATCTACTCTTTCCGCGGGGCGGATGTCACCAATATTTTAAATTTTGAAAAAGACTATGACGATGTTACAATCATTCGTCTTGAACAGAATTATCGCTCGACGAAAATGATTTTAGAGGCTGCCAATCATGTTATTGCCAATAACCAATCACGCAAATTCAAAAAATTGTGGACGGCAGAAGAGGAAGGTGAACAAATCACATACTACTGTGGCCATGACCAGTATGACGAAGCCCGTTTTATTGCCGATGAAATAAACCGACGCGTTCGCCAAAGTAAAGGTGCATTGACGTATAGAGATTTTGCCGTACTCTATCGAGCCAATGTAATTTCTCGTAATTTAGAAGGAGCTCTGCGTGATCAAGGGATCCCCTATCGTATTTATGGTGGTCAGAGATTCTATGACCGCCGCGAAATCAAAGACATAATTGCCTACTTACGTCTGGTTGTGTTTCCTGGAGATGATCTGTCTTTTGAACGGGTCATTAATACGCCTAAACGTGGTATTGGCACAGTCACTTTAGACCATATTCGCTATTTAGCACAGTCGCAAGGATTGACGAATATAGATATTTGCCGCGATGCTGCAGATTATCCTGAATTAAGTCGGGCAGCACGGCGTCTGCGTCAATTTTATGATATGTTACAAGATTTTCATCATCACTTAGAACAGGATGAAATGGAATTTGCCGATTATATCGAATACATCGAGAACGAATCTGGTCTTGTTGAAAGCATCTTAGAAGAACAAGAGAAGAACTCTAATGTCACCGTGGATCGCATAGAAAACTTAAAAGAACTCTTGTCGGATGCCCAGGAATTTTCTGACAATTTTGTGCGCATATCTGAGTTTGACAACCCTGAATTCTGGGAAACCGACGGCAGTGTAGAAGCAGCACTCGCCCTGACAGCAAACGATGCGCCGCCGACATTACACGAATTACTCAATGCCTTCTTAGAACAAACCACGCTCTACTCCGCGATGGATATGGCGGAAGATGACAATACAGTAAGCTTAATGACCATTCATTCGGCCAAGGGGTTGGAGTTTCCGATCGTCTTTTTGGCGGCTGCAGAGGAATCGATATTCCCTAGTTACCGTGCGATCTCGGAGCCCCAAGGTGAAGAAGAGGAACGCCGCCTTGCCTATGTGGCGATTACTCGGGCTGAAAAGAAGTTCTATGTGACAAGTGCAGAGTACCGCATGTTATACGGTCGTACCCAGTATCAACCGGTGTCTCGCTTTGTCAAAGAAATTCCAGAATCTTGTATGGAAGTCATGGGAGCGCCACTGCATTCGAATGCAACGGCGTATGGTGCTGCGCCACACTCTGGAACGTCCGCATCTAGTTCTTCATCTAGTCGCGACGACAAGGCTGGAACGAGTTTTAGACAAAAAAAATTAGGTAAACAGTCGCCCGAAGTTAGCCGCGGCACTGCATTCTTAAAACGAAGCAGTGGCGCGCAGCAACAAAGATCCCAATCCTTTGGTGAGTCGAGTTCCATATCTTTGCCCCAATTTACTAAAGGTATGAGGGTTGTACATAAACGTTTTGGGTCAGGTACTATAATAAAGACCGAACCGATTGCCAATGATATATTGCTGATGATACGCTTTGACAAAGGTGGAGAAAAACCTATGTTGGCTAAACAAGCGCCCCTCAGAAAGGAATAAA
>JAAYOA010000010.1 GCA_012520525.1 Clostridiaceae bacterium
ACCAGCGCTGACGTTCTTCCGGTAAATGATGCAAGGTGGCCTCTTCGATATGGGCAAGGGCATGTTCCACTGTTCCCGAAAACTTGTGCATAGGGATTGTGTGGCCGGTTTTAGCTTCGGCCACTGCCACTTCGGCCGCTTCTTTGACGCCTTCACCCCTGAGGGCTGACATTTCGACAATTTTACAACCCAATTCCCTAGATAATTCAGCCACGTTGATTTCGTCGCCTGCTTTGCGCACGACATCCATCATATTGAGGGCAATTACCACAGGTATACCAAGTTCTGTGAGCTGGGTCGTTAGATAGAGATTGCGCTCCAAGTTGGAGCCATCCACAATATTAAGAATCACATCGGGACGTTCTTTAAGAAGGAAGTTCCGTGCCACAACTTCTTCTAAGGAATACGGAGAAAGAGAGTAAATACCCGGCAAGTCAACGATGGTGACGTTGTCATGATGTTTGAGCTTGCCTTCTTTTTTCTCCACTGTAACGCCTGGCCAGTTTCCTACGAATTGATTTGAACCTGTCAAGGCATTGAAT
Source organism: Clostridiaceae bacterium (assembly GCA_012520525.1). Taxonomy (GTDB): domain Bacteria; phylum Bacillota; class Clostridia; order Saccharofermentanales; family Fastidiosipilaceae; genus JAAYOA01. Next base: position 543 of record JAAYOA010000010.1, read on the forward strand.
AATGTTGATTTACCACTATTGGGATTGCCTGCTAGGGCGATCTTTATGCTCATTTTATACCACTCCTTTAATCAATGAGGTATCGATTAGAATGCATTGCTTTGTTATTCGATCTCTATCATCGCTGCGTCAGCTTTCCGAATCGATAACTCGTAGCCCCGAACCGTAACTTCAACGGGATCCCCTAAAGGGGCTACTTTGCGGATGAAAACTTCTGCATTTTTGGTGATACCCATATCCATGATTCTCCTCTTAACTGCACCTTCTCCATGCAGTTTGACGACACGGACGGTATCACCGATCTTTGCATCTCTTAATGTTTTCACTATGCTTCTCCTCTCTGAATGATCTAATTTTTGACCCTATACCATAATTTTTTTTGCCATGTTCTCGTCAATGGCAATGCGAGTTCCTTTGACACTGACGATCAGATTGCCAGCAAGAATGTTCACAACTGTAACATTTCCGCCCGGGACAAAACCAAGGCTTTCGAGATGTTTTTTAACCTTTGGAGAACCGCCAATCCTTTTAATGATGTGTTCTTCTCCGCTGTCAGCTAATGTTAAAGGCATCATGATCTTCCTCTATTCAAATTAAATTAGTGCACGCTAACTTAACGCGCTAAAAAAAGTTAGTCGCAACTAACTATCCACAAGTATACCCTTCAATTTTTGATTTGTCACCCACATTTTAAAAAATAATAATATCTTTTATGATATGCTATAAATCAAGTTAGGATATGATAACTAATGCTTGTTAGATTGCATTAACCAGCCTCTGGTTAGATGTTTAAGTACAGATTAGATCTGTGCAATCAAGCGAGTTAGCTTCAAGTAACCCAATGGATTAGCTTATTATTACACAACGAGTTAGAATAAAGCAACTAATTTTTGGGGTTAGTAGAAAAAATTTGTTAATTAGGTTAGAATACGTTAACTAAACAAATAATCACTACTTAGCAAGAAGCGATATAATGTATTAGAAAATTACAATTTTAGAAATAAATATTAAGCCTTAAGCTGGAGACTAGCGGAAGGAGGTAGTCACTTTGGCTGAATCAAAACAAGATGTCACTATTCAAGAGTCTGGCGAGATGTATCTTGAAACGATTCTGATTTTATCTAAAACTTCGAATGAAGTACGTTCTCTCGATGTTGCCGAATATATGGGCTTTTCTAAGCCTAGCGTCAGCCGTGCTGTCGGTATCCTTAAAGATGGAGGTTTTGTCGTAACTGATCATTCCGGTTTCCTTTTTTTAACTGACAAAGGGCAAGAGCTGGCTGAGACGATTTACGAACGGCATACCCTGCTCTCAAAATGGTTAATGAACCTAGGAGTTGAAGAAAAAGTTGCCGTCGAAGATGCCTGTAAAATTGAACACGACATCAGTGAGGAGTCATTCGAAGCTATAAAACAATTTGTAATCAATTACCGCGAAGAAAAGGAGATCGATTGATTGAGTGATGCCCCAAAAGCGCCAATTACTCACAGGATCGGCGTGCGCGACCTCATCCATTATGCCTGTCGTACAGGTGATTTAACAGGTGCGACCTTCGGTGATTGGCACACTCAAAATGCCGGCACTCGCACACATTACGCTTTTTATAAAGAATTAAACCGCCACTTTCCCGGTGCACAGGTAGAGAGTGAAGTATCTCTTTCCCTGCGACGGGAGAGTGACGCTCTTCAACTGCTTGTTCGCGGGCGCTGTGATATCCGACTCAGGGCACAAGATCATATGTTCCTTTTAAGTCCGGCTACCACCGGACTACTTGAACCTACTCAAACTCTTATTTTAGAAGTTAAAACGACACTGCTTCCACCGGAGGAACAACCCTTACAAGGATATCGCCTCCACTGGTTGCAGTGTCTTTTCTATGCTTGCATGAATGCCGAAGAAAATGATTTGACGGACGACGCCATGCTGACATACGGTCTTGCCTATGTAACGGCTGATACGCTGGAAGTCAACTTTATGTACCGCCAAGAAACCCTGCGTACCGTTCGCGAACAAGTTGATCAAATCATAGCTTTACATCTTAAACAAGCTAACTCTAAAGTCAGCTATCGCCGAGTGCGCGACGCAAGCATCAAGACCCTGACTTTTCCCTACGATCAGCTGCGGGAAGGACAGCGAGAATTTATGCAGGAAGTGTTGGGAAGCATTCGCGAAAGTGGAACATTGATGATCGAAGCGCCCACCGGTATAGGGAAAACGATTTCCTCCCTCTATCCTGCCATTAAAGCCCTCGGCCACAATATGTGTGACCGCATCGCTTACTTAACAGCGAAGACACCTGTGCGGGATGTTGCCGCAGCGGCAATCCAGGATATGCGAGAAAACGGCTTGGTACTAAACAGCATCATTTTAACAGCTAGAGAAAAGATTTGTTTTCGCCCTGATATTTGTTGCGAACCGTTGCTGTGCGAATATGCAGCAGGTTACTACGATAAACTGCCGAATGCTTTGGCAGACTTGCTGCCTCTTCAGGCCTTTGATCGGACAAATATCACCCAAGCAGCTCAAAAATATCAAGTCTGCCCCTTTGAACTTGGTCTTGATTTAGCTTATTGGTGTGATGTCATAATTGGCGATTACAACCACGGGTTTGACCCCCGATCACATTTAACCATTTTTGATGACCTTGACGAACGACAAGTCTGTCTCGTCGATGAAGCACATAATTTGCCTGAGCGCGCGAGAACCATGTTCAGTGCCCAGTTGCAAAAAAATACGGTGGACAAATGTCGCGCCGCTCTGGGCAAACTCGATGCTAATTTGGAAAAATTGACGACCAGTTCCCTGCGCTATTTTGAAATCTTAATTGAGGCTTTGGATAGCGAAGAGGCAGGATTCGATAGGGTGGAAAAAAAAGTGATGTCCGAGCAAGTTTTACGAGCACCTGATTTTCGTTCGGTTTCCAGCCGCGCCCCTGGACTCTGCCGTCGCTTACAAAACTTTATAAGCGCTGTACGTCCCCTGCTAAATCAGATCGAAGATTTTGAACTCAAGCGCCCGATCTTAGATTTCTTCTTTGATGCCCAATATTTTATCCGTATCTGCGACGTCCATTGGAATAATGACTATATATTGATGTTTCGTCGAGAAGAAAATGATGATTATACCATCAAACAAGTGTGTATGAATATTTCCCAACAATTGAACCGAGATCTGAGCAAAAACAATAAGAGCTCTCGCCTATTCTTTTCAGCTACTCTCACACCTTTGACGTATTATGCCCACAGTATTTGCGGTCGTGACAGCGAGCAACAGCCCGAGACATTGGCTCTGGAAAGTCCGTTTCCAAGTGAGAATATGAACCTCATCATTGCTCCCTTATCGACAGTTTATCGCGAAAGACAGAATACTGCGAACGAACTCGCCGATATGATTGCTTTAACCTTGCTGCGGCGACGCGTCAATCAGCTTATATTTTTTCCTTCTTATAATTATTTAAATTTTATCTATCCTCGCGTGAGACAGCGACTAGAGGGAGAAGACATTGATCTGATCCTACAGAGGCGCTCTATGGACGACCGACATCGGCAATTATTTTTAAAACGGTTTAGTCGTGGCGGCAGACAAGTTGCAGGCTTTGCTGTCCTAGGCAGTGTCTTTAGTGAGGGCATCGACTTGACCGGATCAGATCTTGGTGGTGTCATCTGCGTCGGAACCGGATTGCCCCAAGTCACACCTGAACTTGAGATTCTTAAAAGTTACTACGATTCTCTAGGTGAAAATGGCTTCATGTATGCCTATGTATACCCCGGATTTATAAAGATTATGCAGGCCGCGGGGCGCTTGATTCGCACCGAAACGGACACTGGTTTTATCTTGTTAATCGATGAGCGATTTGCCGAACATGACTATCTCTCCATGTTTCCCGCTTGGTGGCATCCCCACATCGCCGGAGACAGCGAAGAATTGGTCGAACTTTTAGATGAGACCCACGACCTCCCTGACATAGGATCAGCTTCTAATTGATGTCTCATCAAGTGGTTGCTAACCACTCTTTTTAGAACCTCACGCTTCAAAAACGTGGAGGGCAAAAGCACCTGCATCACCGACTGCCTCAGCCGTTGACTGGTATAAAAACTGACATAACACTATTCTATAATTTGTTTAGAAAATTGAGTTTATTGAATTCCCGCTCAAAGCGTCCACTTAAATACGCAGGCACTAATCGGTCCAGGACGCTCTGCACTCGCTGGGATATGTGAAAATGGAACAGCCGCGGCAAGGGAGCTGTAGCAAAATAATCTAAAGCCATGCGCACACTGTTATCAAGGGATATTATAGCCGTTGAATCTATGCCACAATTAAAACGCAATTCTGCCACAGCTTTGCGACATCCAGGACGTTCACAGACCGGTTGACAGGCAGCTAGGGAAAAGTCAACCTGCTCATCCGTCGAAACATCCTGTCCGCAAAATCCACAGCGCTCAACATAAAAACCAAACCCTGCCTGGGTGAGAACCCTGACTTCACAAGCCCGAACAATGGCGTGAGGTGTCGTCGTCCCCGTTGCCAGAGCATACAATGTGTAAGCCGCTAATTCATAAAGAGGAACAGCTTCATCTTCATAGCGCACGGCAGTCAACCATACATCTGTCAAATGAGCTGCACAAGTTAAACGGACTACATCCTTTTGCAGACCTATAAATCCTTCTACAAGTTGAACACCATTCAGATAATACTTCTCATTGCGCTCATAGAGCATAAATTGACAAACGGAAAACACCTCGGTGGCGCGAGCTTTACCACCTTTTGTTCGGCGGACGCCCTTGGCTAATATATCAATAGCTCCTAACTTTGGCGTTAGTACCGTTAGATATCGGTCGTATTCGCCAAAATTAGACACCCTCAAAATAACACCATTTGTCTTAATGATACTCACAATTTCCTACAATCGTACATGGATCAATAGACCAGCGGATCGTATCCCAAATCTGCTAGGATACTTTCTTTGTTCTGCCAATCTTTTCTCACTTTAACAAATAATTCTAGATAAACTTTGCAGCCTAACATGTCTTCTATATCCCGTCGGGCAGCCGAACCGATGCGCTTGAGGGTCTGACCTTTTTTACCGATGATAATACCTTTATGTGAATCTTTTTCACAGTAGACCGTCGCTAAAATTCGCACGAATCTGCGCTGGTCAACATCGTCTGAACTGGAAACCGCCTTATTGTCTTCATAGGACTCCTCGAAGTGCTCTACTTTGACAGCGGTACCGTGGGGTATCTCATCATGAATATAATTAAGAATTTGTTCTCTAATTAATTCTGCCACCAATGTGCGCTCTGATTGATCGGTATATTGGTCTTCTGGATAATAGCGGGGTCCAAAAGGCAGAGCTTGGGCTAACGCCTCCACGAGATGAGAAACACCGTCGCCCGTTTGAGCAGAAATAGGGATAATCTCTACAAAATCGTACAACTCACTGTAACGCTGAATGATCGGCAGCAGACGCTCTTTTTCCATGTCGTCCACTTTGTTAATCGCCAAAAAAACAGGTGTATTCGTCTCCTCCGCTTTGCGGATGACTGATTCTTCCATTGAAGTAATGTTCCCCCGCTTGCCATCGACGAGCAATAAAACGATATCGGCATCTTGGAATGAAAGCCAAACATTCTTCATCATATTGCGTCCCAATTGGTGATCCGGCTTATGCATACCCGGAGTATCAAGAAAGATCATCTGGGCATTTGTCGTATTGACCACGGAACGGATTGTATGTCGGGTGGTCTGGGCCTTGCGGGAAACAATAGCCAATTTGAGATCACTGAGATAATTTAAAAGTGTCGATTTGCCCGCATTGGGTCGGCCCACGAGGGCAATAAAACCAGATCTGAATTCACTCTCAGCCAGGACATCCTTCTTCTCTGCTACACCTCTAAGAGTACCTTCATCTGTAACTAAATTTTCAGCTAAAAGAGCATCGTCTTCCCCTCGTCCAACACCTAACTCAGCCATAATCTTGCGCTGCCAAATTTCCATTTTTTCTCTCTCGTCGGCTTCCATATGGTCATATCCACACAGATGCAGCATACCGTGAACGGTCAAAAATACCACTTCCCGCCGTTCGCTATGACCAAATGTTTCAGCTTGTTCAAGCACACGTTTGGGACAGATCACGAGGTCTCCTAATTCAAGGACATCTTCACCGTCCTCACCAGGATGTACATCGCCTGGTGAGAGGGGACTCTCCAGAGCGCCTTCATAGACATGGAGCATGGGAAAGGAAAGTACGTCAGTTATTTCATCTATCCCCCTGGTCTCGGCATTAATACTCTGCATATCTTCTGGGGATACAAATTCAATTGTCACCAGCGGTTCTACACCTTCCAACCTTGGATCAAGTGACAGAGGTACCCGCTGCCAAACATATTCTAAGGCTCGCCTAATGTCCATCTCCCAGGACGAGACATCGACCTCACTCTGACTGTTCATCATCGGATTGATCACTGGGATACCTCACTCTCTTGTGAAATTGACCGGCATAAACGCGCAGGAAAGATTGAATAATGCGCTCTACATCGGCGAAGGAAAGACCGGACGAAATCAGCTGATCCATGTCGATCTTGGACTTGACAATACGTCGAATTAAAACTTCTGCCTCTTCACTGTCTTCAATGCCGTTAGCTTTCATGGCTGCTTCACAGGAATCGGCCAACATAACAATTGCTGATTCTTTGTTACTTGGCAAAGGCCAAGGATAACGAAAATCTTCAGGATCTGGCTCTGGTTCTCCCATTTGTTCTGCTAGTTTGCAAGCCTGATTATAAAAATATACTTGTACTGTATTGCCATGGTGTTCCATGATAATGCGCTGGACAGGTATAGGCAGGCGATGTTTGCGGGCAATCTCCAGACCATTTTTGACGTGATCAATAATGATCGAACAACTTTCCTGGGGAGTCAATTGATCGTGGGGATTTGTACCCGATTGATTCTCGGTAAACATATAGGGATTGGCTGTCTTGCCAATATCATGGTAGTATGCGCCGACCCGCACTAAAAGTGAATCGGCTCCGACTGAATCTGCCGCTGTTTCCGCTAAATTGGCAACCATAATACAATGTTGATAGGTGCCCGGTGCATCTAAAAATAATTTGCGTTGCAGCGGTTGATTGGATTGGGCAAGTTCTACCAGACGCATGGGGGAAACTGAACTCAAAAAAACCTCCACGAGTGGCGTAAACCCTGTACCTATGACGGCGGAAAGACCGCCCGACAACATAACAATTCCCGCGTTCGTACCAATTACAGAAATACCCGATTTTACGATCATATCGTAAGTAATTGCACCAATACCGCAACAGAGGGCGGAACCTAACGTGAATGCCACATAGCGATTGTCGCGAGTAAACATTTCGGTCAACAACCCAATGCCCAAAATACCAAAAGCGGAAATAAATAAAAATTGACTGCCGGCACCACTGATCGGCAACATTAACAGTGTCAAAAAGATCGATAAGACCAACCCGGTGCGCAAGTTAAAATATAACGTCAATAAGATGGTCGCCAAGTAGGCCGTCGACACAATCGGATATTCCTTGGTTAACCAACCTGAGATCAACAGCGGGATTAAGATAATTAAAAATGTCATTAATCGATCATTGGCATGTACCATGCGCTCTCGCTCGAAATAATAGATATAGGCTGTGATCCCTAACATACAGAAAATAACTAACAGAGCGATACCAAAAAGAAACGATGTGTTAACCTTTCCCCTATCGATCAAGTTTAATGACAATAACTGCTCGTACGTGTTTTCCGTCACAACGTCACCCACATTGACTAATCTTGTTCCCTTAGGAATAACAACGGGGTTTTGCTGTACTAAATTATATTCAGCTTCTCTAGCTTTGACCGTAGCGGCATCATCGTAGACGACATTGGCTTCCAGCGTAGATAGCAAAATATCTTGAATTGTCATGTAATCTTCTTTGTAATAATTGACAGTGGTTAAGAATTCATTCACTTTGCGTTCGATCTGTGTCTTCAACTCTAAGTCATCATTTTGCCCCTGCATGATGACGTCGGCAATAGAAATCGTCCGCATTTTAATGCTCTCATAAATGCTTCGTTCATTGGATATCATAGCCCTCAGCGTAGCATCCTGGGGCATCACACCAATAGTGGATTCCAGGGCAGTGCGCAACAAAACGATTCCTTGAGCAATTTCTCCTTCAGTCAAGCGGTAAACTGTATCCGTTGCGTCACCCGTTTCATTTTGACTTGTCCGTCCACTACTGAACAAACTTGATCGAACCTCATCTGTCGCAGCAAAAAACCTCTCCACTCGCTCCATCGAATTGCGAGAGATTGTCTCAGAACGGCTCATTACCATCTCAACTTGAGCCGCCCTTTGGCGTGCTAAGTTGTCCGTGGCCTCTTTATCTACTACATCACCGGTAGCAATAATATCGTATTCACTAATTGAACCTACCTCCAAAGGATAGACCATCGGCAAGGCTCGCTGATAGATAAAAGCTGTTATCAAGCCACAGACCAGCAAAAAACTAATAATAATAATCAGTTGTTTTGTATACTTATTATTCATGAACGTTTTTGTTTTTTCCCTTCATACTCGTCATAGGCACGTATAATTTGTTGAACCAAATCATTTCTCACCACATCGCAGGCATCCAAATCAATAAAAGCTAATTCGCTTAGTTTACGCAATACTTTACGCACTTCAACTAATCCAGAGTGTTGACCGCGAGGCAAATCTATTTGAGTGATATCGCCCGTTACTACAACTTTTGAATTAAAGCCCATGCGAGTCAGAAACATTTTCATCTGTTCCGGTGTTGTATTCTGCGCCTCATCTAAAATGATAAACGCATTATCAAGGGTTCG
>JAAYOA010000111.1 GCA_012520525.1 Clostridiaceae bacterium
ATTACATTGTCAATAGTTGGGATTTCATTTTAACTTGCAGTTCACAATTTTTATTAAAAACATCAATTCTTGTTTACTCAACTTCATAGACTATGTTAACATTTCAGAAGTCCTTCTTTGACATCTTTAATTTACAGCTTTTTCTATAGCATTTAAACCAATTTGGTATAATTCTATTTGACTACAGTTTGCATCTTATTGTTGTATAAAATTCTATTTTCAAACATATGAAAAAAATATTAATTTTAGCTATTGACTATATACGATGTAAATTCTAGGTTTGAGTATAGACTTTTTTATTGTTTTTTGATCACTGCAGAAAAATAATAAAAAGTTTTAGTTTATTCTTTAATTATCTCAAGAGCGTAATATTGGAAAAAACCACAATGAATTTATCAAAATATTCTATACTAAAAAATCCATATAAAGATTATTAAATTCTTGGCATACTATATCAGTTATGATACTAAGAAGAGTCTCGATAGCTTCAGTACATCTAATTTAAATATTTAGTAGTCTGACATATGAATAAATAATGTGTAGCATTATATTTCAATGTAGCTTACAAAACCCAGATCTTTTATTTCAATAGTATTCTCACTAATAAATATTTTTTTATCTTGGACATAGACCATTTTCTTACTGGTTTGTCTTTTAACATTGTAATTACGTTATATTGTTATTTTTTGTTTCGCAAACTTTATTCTACATGATCTAACACTCGATAAGATTAATTTTCATTTTAGATTTAACCATCAATATAATTTTAAATTTTACAGCTCAATTTATAACCGATTGTCCAAAAAACTCAAAACGCCACAAACAGTGATATTAAGGAATTTGTAACGTTTTACTACACTAGTTTATGCTATACAAGTTTTGATTGGCACGAACATTTTGTTCGCAAAATTGTTCAATCGCTAGAGTCTGATTAAAAAATTTGCAATCTAAATTGGTCGTCAAAAAAGATAAATTGACGACCAATTCCGTTATTATATCGATATATAATATAACTAGTTGAACAATAAAATTATCCAGAAAGATTAATCAAACACATTAACCCATATATTATTATTAGCATCACTTTGTAGACATGCTTTTACGAATTTCATACCTTCTACACCATCCTCAACAGTTGGATAGACAAAAGTGTCCGGCTCATATCCCTTTATTTTGGCGGATAAAATTTCACAAAATGACCTATACAGATTGCCGAAAGCCTCAAATTGTCCTTCTGGATTACTAGGATTGGTTCTAGAAATACGTCTGCTTTCTGGATATAAATATGGAGAATTTGCAGAATAATACATAGGAGGTCCCCCTAATTTAGTGACTTTCAATTTCCCAGCATCTTGCAATTCCCATTCTACAGCACCTTTATCACCAAAAACACGTAATTTTAAATCACAGCCATGCCCTATTGCAACTTGTGACACCCAAATTAAACCTGTTATTCCTTTTCCATAATCAACAATTATACATGCATTACTATCAACTTTTAAATTAGATGGAATTCGATCTAATTTTGCCATTACTCGCTTGGGAACAAGACCAGTTGCCGCTTTTATTAAATGCTCTGAATGTGTACCAATATCTGCAGTAGTTAATGCAGGACCAACTATGTCTGGATCTAGACGCCAAAGAGTTTTCGCATAATTCTCATCTTGTAAAGCCAATGCTAACCATTCTTCAGGATATTCTATATTAATAAAATTAATATTTCCGATATCTCCATTTTCTATCATTTCTCTTATTTGTCTGATCATTGCATATCCTGAAAATGCGTGAGCTAAACCAAAAAGTAAACCATTCTCTTTAGCAATGCGGGCTAACTCTTCACCTTCTTCAACCGTCATTGCCAGTGGTTTTTCGCAAAAAATATGGAAACCCTTTTCCATAAAAGCTTTTGATATTTCGTAGTGTGTATTATTAGGTGTAACAATAACTATGAAATGTAACCGATCATCTGGGGGAATTTTACTCTCAGCTTCTACCATTGTTTTATAATCAGGATAAATACGTGAAGTATCCTCTATCCCCCATTTTTTGGCAGTTTCTGCATTTCTATTTTTGTTTCTACTAAAACATCCAGCTGTCAGATCACACATATCATCTAAACGAGAACCACGAATGTGTACGTGACCAATATCGCCACCACCGCCACCTACCATACCAAATCTTAATCTCATGAACTTCTCCTTTCAAACTATGTTGGATTGTTGACTTAAAAAATATTGCTACAAAGCTTTTTTCTGAACCTACTTATTTGATTGAGAAAGTAAGTAAAGTAACGGTACTAGTACCGTTACTTTACTATAATATTATGATGTTTTTATTATTAGAACAATAATTATTCGTCAAATGTCAACATAACTTTTCTTGCAATGTCCTTATGGTTCGCAGCCATATCCATGGCCTTGTCCAAGTCTTCAAACTTGAAATGATGTGTATTCAGTGCTTCAAAGTCATATTGATCTTTAATTGTTGACATAAAACGAATTGTTCTTGGGAACCAGTCCTTGGTGCCACCAGAACCGGAAATCTTCAATGTCTTCCAGATTGTTTTACCAATCTCTACAGGCACTTTGCGACCGATGGAGTGACCGACCAGACCAATACGACAGTTATGACCAGCGATGTCAAAGATCGATGCGATGCCGACATCATTACCGGAACATTCAATTAAAACAGAAGCTCCGCGTCCGCCTGTCAATGCTTTGACTGAATCTTCAACCTTACCATCACTTGGGTCAACCACGTGGTCTGCTCCATATTTCAGTGCGGTCTCACGGCGACTAGCAATCGGATCAACTACAATTACATTGGCTCCGGATGTTTTACATACCATAGCCGCACTTAGACCGATCGGACCTGCACCGACGATGACACAGTCATCGGAAGCATCAGGATTACACTCATTGCCCCATACGCCCCAGTAGCCGACATTAAAGGTTTCAACCCAAGCGCCCATTTCGTAGGACCAGTCATCGGGAATCTTGTGTAGGAACTCAGATTCGAGTACCAAGTACTCGCCAAAGCCACCTGGAGAGTCCGGACGGAAACCGACTTCACGCATGTTTAGACAAGCTGAAGGCATTTTACCATCTTTACAGTTGCTACATTTTTTACAAGGAAGTACGCAGTCGCCGACAACTTTGTCGCCGATTTTCAAATCGTCAACAGCCGACCCTATTTCTACAACTTTGCCTGCCCACTCATGACCTGGTGTATACGGTGCGATATCATAGCGACCTTCGGCAGATTCACCTTCGAAACACTCGACATCGGACTGACAAATGCCACAGGCGCCTAATTTCACTAGAACGTCGTAGGGTCCCAATTCGGGTTTTTCAACGGTTTCAATGCGCAGATCGTGCGGACCGTACATAAAGGCTTGTTTCCAATTCATAATTTACCTCCTGGACAAATTACAACTAAACGTGTGATTAGTATTCCAATGTGTAGATATGGCGGCCACCGTTTGTAGGACCAAGGATGACTGCTTCGATATCTTCACGTTTGCGCTGAGTAATCTTGTCAATCGGCGGTAACTCACCAGCTGGATATTGTTTCAAGATGTCGTTGACAATTGCTTCGAGGCGATCAAGGATACGTTCCAGACCAGGCAATGCTTTTTCTGCGCTGGCTTTCTTCGGATTACCGATGATACCTTCAGGTGTATTGATAGCTTCCATAGCTGTGTTACCAAAAGCGTTGTACCAGTTAATCGGTGCGCCTTCGATATCTTCAGCGGAGTTGTTAATGTGACCGGCAGGAAGCAGCGGATAAGGTTTAGTTTCTACTGCGTGCTCTTGCTTACACATCTCTGGGAAGAGTGCCAATGAAAAGGACTGCTCAACTTCGTCAGCATGGATAAAGCTTTCGTCAAACATACCACCCTTATCTTTAGTGCTCAGCAGTTCGCCTGCGCCCTTCCAGAAGTGATAGTAGAGAACAACGCCAGGAACTTGCCATTTTTTAGCAAATTTATGGATGGCAGCGGGAATAACATAGTCTTGACCGTGACCATTCACGATGACGATCTTTCTGAAACCAGTATTCCAGAAACCAGCGAGAACATAGCTGATGTAGTCGGACAGAATGTCTTCAGGAATCAAAACTGTTCCAGGCATACCTAAGTGATGATAAGGATGAGAACCATACCAAATCGGTTCTGCTACTGTACAACCTGTCTTCTTAGCTACCAATTCACAAATTCTGGTATCAAGGAATGTGTCTTCACCGTATGGTGCATTAGGACCATGGTTTTCTGTGGAACCAATTGGCAACAGTAAGACGTCATTGACTTTTAATCGTTCTTCTACTTCTTTGTTGGTCATTGTCTGGTAGTAGATACCACTATCTTTTTCCATGTGACCGCCTGTCGTTACAGGTATATCCCATTTTCCCATGTTTTACCTCCAAATTTATATGATTAATATTACTGACTTGCGATTATATAATCAGATCAATTAACAACCGACACAAGTCGACTCTTATTACTAGCAAATTGCAACCAATGAATTATCTATCGATATACTTATACGTATCTAAAATATGTTCCCTTGCTACATAAGCAGCTGTTTCTCCTGACGGTAAAGGCAGGCACTCTACAGAAACCACTCCTGTATACTCAATGAAGTCTAAAGCATCTAATATCGCTGCGAAGTCAATCGTCCCGTGTCCCGGATGTCTGCGATTATTGTCGGCAAAGTGTACGTAACCAAGATAGGGCTTTGCTTTGAGTATTGCTTCCACCATATCTCGTTCTTCTATATTCATGTGGAATGTGTCAATGTGGATTTTTGAACGTTTTATATTAAATTTTTCGATAAATTCAACGGCTTCATCGACGCAATTAAACCAATTCGTTTCATAGCGATTAATCAACTCAATATTCAAGTTGACATCCCGATCATCGGCATAACCATCTAACGCAAGCAATGACTCTGCCAAGCGATTTAAATATTTATCTTTATCTTCACCAGCAGGCACATTACCTTTAACCCAGCCAACGATGATGTCTGCATCAACATCATGGGCGATATCAATATACCGCTTCATATAGTTGATGCACTCCGTTCTTTTTTCTTCGTCATCGTCAACTAGAGAGTAATGCATTTCGGTAAAAAGTTTGCCGGTTACAATTGCATCAACTTTACAGCCTGTACTTGCAATCGCACCTTTTATTGCTTCAAAATCGACCTCTGCATCCGGTCGCATATGAACCTCTATGCCATCATAACCAAGATCGGCTGCCTTTTTTAAATTCTCTTGAATCGTACCTTGCAATAAAATAGGTTGCGCCGGCGTGGCCGTAAAGGCTGTTGACAATACCAATTGAAAAGGAAAATTGCTGTACATATTAATTATTGTTATCTCCTATATTTAAACCGTCCACACTAAATGTAATTACTCTAGATATAATAAAAATGTTTATTATAGACGGTCGTAATGTGTGCTAACGAGGACCTTGCCTGAAACTTGATTCTGAGCCCGAGCAATGCCTTCCTTGATGTCTTCTAGATGGACTCGATCAGTGACCATATGCCTCATATCAATACGTCCAGATGCCATCATAGCGATGACATCACTGTAAATGCCTTGACCGGATTGACCATTAGAACCATAAATTGCAGCCGCATTGAATTGGAATGGATACAAGTCAATGACAGGTTGAGCAACTGCATGACCGATCTGAGCACATTTACCACCAATAGCGAGGCTTTTACCCATGACAGGATAATTCGCCTTTGTCGCACCGGAGCATTCGGCAAAGATACCTACACCGCGTCCCTTTGTGATCTCCATAATGTGCTCGGCCTGTTCATCTGCATTTTTATATTCCAAAGGATTGAAGGCATAATCAGCACCACATAGTCTCGCCAATTCCAAACGTTCCGGAGTGGTATCAAATGCAATTAATTTGCCACAACCAGCAGCTTTAACTAATGAAATTGCCGCCAGTCCGATGGGTCCAGCGCCGAAGACAACAGCATGGGAACCAGGGCGGAAGCCACCAGCGCGGACGAAAATACCATTGTAAGCAACGCCCGTAGGTTCGATGACAGCACCCATCTCCAAGGCAGTCAACTTATCGTCATAAAACTCAGCAATATCATTCAAGACATAGCAGTATTTCTCTCTAACAACAACAAATTCAGCAAAACCACCGTCATAAGTCAGTCCGGGTTCTTCCAAATTTTTACATTGGTTAAACATACCCATTCTGCAGGCGTCACATTCACCGCACCAGTTCATCGATTCAACGCTAACCAAATCGCCTTTGTGCAAACGTTTTACTTTTGAACCACAGGAAACAACTTCGCCTGAAAACTCGTGACCGATGATAATCGGATATTTTGAATGACCGTTATAACGGGTATAACCTTCATCGTCCATCTCTAACAGGTGAGCATCTGTACCACAGACACCGGCTGCACCGACTTTCAATAAGACTTCATCTTCTTTAGGTTCAGGGACTGGACGATCTGTCACTTCACCTTTGATATTTTTCCAAATATTGCTACCACGAGCCGATCTTTTATCGGCTTTCTCTCGATCGCTTAAGTGGTAACCTTCTTTAGGTGCCCATTCAGCTTCTACGTAAAAGGCTCTCATGATTTATCCCTTTCTTCAGTAAAATAAAAACCGATACATACTCGAAATTTCTTAATCTTTTAATCTTATAGTAAATTACTAGTAAAACTAATTAAATGGTAATCTTGCCATGTTGCCTAAAAATTAGAACTAAACACACGCTATAAATGGCAAGATTACACATTTAAAGAAATTAAAACTCTACATTATTTATTTCTTGCTCTTAGACTGTATATCAAATAGAACAGCTAAGACGAGAACTGCACCTTTGACGATGTATTGCCAGAAGGTTTCTACGTTCATCATACTCATGCCATTATCTAAGGATGCCATTAACAAAGCACCAAAGAGTGCACCATACACTTTACCTGTACCACCTGCCATACTAATACCGCCGATAACTGCGGAGGCGATGGCGTCAGTTTCCATAAAGAGTCCGGACTGTGGTGAACCCGCATTAAGCCGTGCAGCCATAATTAAACCAGCAACTGCAGATAGAGCACCGGACAACATGTACACAACTGTAATGACTCGATTAACATTTATACCGGCATATTGAGCTGCCATACTGTTGCCGCCGATCGCATATACACTTCTACCAAAAGTTGTTTTTTCAGCAATAAATGTATAAAGAAGTGATAAGCCCAACAAAATTAATGTTGGCACAGGTATACCTTCATATATATTCATCAAATAGACAAAGACAAATACTACGACAATAAAAGCGATAATCTTAACGATATCTTTCCCAATCGGATTTGACTGAATGCCTAACTGTTTATTCTTCTTTCTTCTATTAAATACACTGATGATAAACAACACTGTTGCCACAATGGCGATGATCCAACCCACGCTGCGAGCCAGATACCCTTGCCCAATGAAAACAAAGCTCTCATGCAAAGGCGCAACTGTTTGTCCTTTTATGACACCCAAGAGTCCACCGCGGAATACAAATTGTGTACCTAGCGTGGTAATAAATGCAGGCAATTTTAAATAGGCAATAAGCATACCATGTAAGAAACCCACAACTACACCGACGAGAATACCCAAGAGTATTGCTGCAGGCGTCCTCCAGTTCCACCAAACCATACCGGCAGAAGCCAGACCGCTGACGAAACCAAGGAATGTTCCGACTGACAAGTCGATGTTACCAGATACAATGACAAGCGACATACCTGTCGCCAATACGCCAATGATTGCCATCTGTCTGAACAGGTTGGACAGATTTCGCGGTTGCAGGAAAATGCCGTCGGTCATAATTGTAAAAAATATAACAATAACGACAAAAACCAACATCATGGCGTATTTTTTTATAAAAGCTTTAATACCTGCACCACCTAATGATTTACTACTCATTCAAACCTCTCCTTATATTACCCGTCTGACTCAAAGCCGGTTGCCATCTTCATAATTTCTACCTGACTAGCATCGCTGATATCAATTTCTCCACCCAATCTCCCCGCAGAGAACACCAATATTCTGTCGCTCAATCCTAGTATTTCTTCCATCTCTGAAGAGATCACTATAACCACAACCCCTTCATTGACAAGCTCATGAATAATCGTATAAATTTCGTATTTCGCGCCAACGTCAATGCCACGAGTCGGCTCATCCAAGATCAACACCTTGGGATCAGTTAAAAGTGATTTAGCGATCGCAACTTTTTGTCTGTTACCACCACTTAACGTAGAGACCTTAACATCATTGGAAGCTGTTTTTATGTTAATCTTGTCAACATATTCATTGCTGTAAGCAACTTCCTTATCACGATCAAGAACGCCGGCTTTAGAAACTTTCTTTAAACTAGACAGGGTGATATTTTCTAAAACAGACATATTTAAAACAAGCCCGTAGCGGTTGCGATCTTCGGTTAAATAATAAATACCATTTTTAATGGCATCATTGGGACTCTTGATATTCAACAACTCCCCATCGAGATAGACTTCGCCTTCAGATCGATTAGGAAGAATACCACAGATACTCGAAAATAATTCAGTTCGTCCTGACCCCATAAGACCCGAAACACCAAGGACTTCACCTTGTCGCGCTTGAAATGAAATATTATCAATCAGTTTACGATCCGTACCTGGTCTATAAACATTGTAATTTTTAATTTCAAACCTAACCTTTCCCCTTTCGTGATCTACTTCGGGAAATTGATTTGTCAGCTCCCGTCCGACCATCATAGCGATGATGTCTGATTTTTTTATGTCACTTTTGGGTTTTGTGCCGATGTATTGACCGTCTCGGATGATTGTCACATCATCAGCGATTTCCATAACTTCATCGAGTTTATGAGAAATATAGATTGATGAGATGCCGCGTTCACGCAATCCCCGAATGATATCCAATAGTACATCTGCTTCCGACTCAGTCAATGCAGATGTAGGTTCGTCCAGGATTAAAATTCTACAATCCTTCGAAAGGGCCTTAGCAA
Source organism: Clostridiaceae bacterium (assembly GCA_012520525.1). GTDB lineage: Bacteria > Bacillota > Clostridia > Saccharofermentanales > Fastidiosipilaceae > JAAYOA01. The sequence continues at coordinate 9,038 of JAAYOA010000111.1, forward strand.
TTTCAACCAATTGCTGTTTGCCAACGCTAAGATCTCCAATGATGTCTGTTGCTAAAATATCGGGTGGCGCATCTTCTTTATTAATGCCAAGACGAACTAACAGATCTTGTGTTTCCTGAAATAATCTGGCTCGATCAATGACTCCACGATGATTAGGTTGATGACCTAGGAACATATTCTCTGCCACCGTCAACTCTGGAACCAACACTAATTCCTGATGGATGCAGACAATGCCAACCTCTTCGGCATCTTTTACAGAATTAAAAACCTTCGGCTCACTGTTGACAATAATTTCACCTTCATACGAACCCGTTGGATGAACGCCACTAAGTACCTTGATCAAGGTTGATTTACCCGCTCCGTTTTCACCACAAATAGCGTGAACAGTACCAGTGCGCAGACAAAAATTAACATCACTCAACGCCACAACACCGGGAAACGTTTTTGTAATATCTTTCATCTCAAGAATCACACTATTGCGATCAATAGTCTGATTCGTATTCGTTGCTTCATTGTTTGGCATATAAGCTCTCCTCCACTAGTATTACACTTTAAAATACGTGTGCCTTGCACCAATTAGTACAAGGCTGCAAGGCACACGCACTACAGATTATTTAAACTTACGGTTTCGGAGGACGTTGGTCTTCTGGAACGTTTGCATAAACGTCTTCGTAAGAATGGAAGCCATCTTCAACGATTTCTTTAATCATGTTGTCCTTGTCGACAGCAACGACGTCAACAAAGAATGTTGTGACTTCTTTAAAGTTGTTATCGAGAGTACCCCATTCACCTAAGTCGCTTTGGATAGAAGCCTCTGCTTCTTCAGGCGTCTTGCCCAGTGCGAGGGCGTGAGCTAATTGGATACATGCATCGTTTAATTTCTTCAACGGTTTATAAACTGTACCCGTTTGAGTACCTTCAACGACACGTTGGCAAGCTGCCAAGTCGGCATCCTGACCAGCAATCGGCACTTGACCTGCCAATCCTTGAGCTTTAAGAGCTTGGATCGCACCACCGGCCGTACCGTCATTGGATGCAATGACAACTTGAATGTCATTTTGATTTGCTGTGAGAGCATTTTCCATATGCTTCAAAGCTTCGTTGGGATCCCAACCTTTACACCATTGTTCAGCAACGATGGTGATATCACCAGAATCGACATAAGGTTTCAAGACTTCTTCATGACCTTGCACCAATAACTTAGCGTTAAAGTCAGCTGGGTCGCCTTTCAACCATACCAAGTTTCCTTTGCCAACTTCGTTCAGAACGAATTCCGCTTGAGCTTTACCAACTTTGACGGTATCAAAAGAAATATAATAGTCTAAGTCGCCGTTCATAATAAAGCGATCATAAGAAATGACAGGAACACCAGCTGATTTTGCCGGAGCACAGATCGCACCTGCTGCTTCAGAGTCGATGGGCTGTACAATCAGGACATCAATACCTTTTGACAACATGTTTTCACACTGCGAAATCTGTCTCTGGGGATCATCCTCAGCAGATTGAACTTCTAATGTAATATTGTTGGCTGCTGCATACTCTTTAAACATATCGATTTCGCGCTGCCAACGCTCTTCTGTCAAATGACCAACTGATAGACCAATGGTAACTTCTTTGTCACCTGCTTCAGCATCTGCACCTGCTTCAGCATCTGCCTCGGCATCTGCATCGGCCTCTGCCGCTGTGGTTTCATCCGCTGGTGGTGCTTCAGTTTCATCACTGGAACCACCGCCGCCACAGGCAGCAAGTGTAAATAGCATGGATGCGCCTAGTAGCAAAGATATAATCTTTCTTTTCATTTTTTCCTCCTTAAAATAGTTCTAATAAATGAATCGGCCGTTGAAATAATGTGTTATCCTCAGCTATCCTCCTTTCATAATTCAGATTATCTAATTTATAAAATTTATAAATAACAATTAAGAAAGTAGAATTAGATTCATTGCTTTTGTTAAGTTTGCCAATAATTCTCCTAAATCTCGATTGAAATATTGCTGTTTTAATAAAAAGTTGCTGAAAACAATCAGTATGCATTATTTGAATTATAATAAATCCATACAATCTGTCACTCACTTCACATCTAATTATGTTCTAAATAGTGTTTTATACAAACGGCTAAAAATAGGGGGGTTTTGATATTCGAAATATAAAACATAAACATAAATGATCAAATTAACAAATAGAATTTGAATAAACTTATAGTACTTTATATAAATAATAGCACAATATTCTTTGCAAATAGATAGGTATTTTATGCATATTCATACAAACAGATAAAAATCATGGAAATCTTGCTATATATTTAAAAATAATTAATAAATAAATTTATTGAATTGCAAAATAAAGTGAAATTATAAGACCTTCCGCGATTTTGAACGATATAAATGAAAAAAATCAAAGGAGAATAAACTGATTAAATTATATCAAGTTAGTAAAAAAGATCTTCCACATAAAAATAGAGACATTAGACCGAATCGAAATGCTTTTATATCAATATTAAAATAAGACAAGACATATCAAAAAACATCCTTCCAAAAGATACAAAGCATATTAGGCTACGTAGCCAAATATTAATAAAATCAAATTGAAAATAAGGAGTCAGTAAGAAAGACCATTACAACCCATCAACTGGCGCTTTTTAATACATGTTAAATATTTTACAAGTGAACAGGCTAGACAAACAACATGACACAGAAATCTTCATAGCAGATTTTTAAACGATCACTGGCTACATAAAGTTTCAAAACAACCTGATCTAGAAAGATCAGGTCTCACATATATAAAACAAACACTTATTACATTCACATATGCTGATCATCAGAATTAAGTTTGCAAAATAATAAAGAATTAGGACTCGGATAAAACATAAACAACCCATAAAGTAAGAACACAACCTATGACTCAGAACAAGTTTAACAATTTATAAACTCCCTTACAGATTACTATTAGCTTTTCTTATACGTTTCTGGTAATAAATGGCAACGATCTAAAATTCATTTCATGCATAATATTCTAATCCACGTGCCTCATCGAGAACAGAAAACAGTTTATGCTCAGAAAAGCATTTCTGATACTCACAGGACAAAGATCGTGCATCGACGTTAGCAAATACAATTAATCTCAATTAATAAATTTTGCCTTCCAATGTCGATAGATACCTTGGCACACTGGTCTATATACGAATATCTAATCAAAGTCTCGTTAGTAAAATAACTATAAGTATCATAAAAAATGCTGGAATCTTATTTTGTGAATCTTATTTAATACGATTGGCTTACTTTTCTTGAAAAAGTGATTATGAAAAATCTCGATTAATACATCAGATATTGTATCCAAAACAAACTAAGTTGACGGAAATCATTGCAGAGGTCATCAAGAACTTGGGATACTTTATCAATTATTATCTTCGAAAGACTCTCAATGACCTCAGTGTAAAAAATTATGATTAATCAACGACTAGGTATGCAAACAAAGATCATACAGATTTGCCTTGAAGGTTTATTTTTAATTCGTACTAATATAAATACTATCTTTTTAAATAAAATTGCGGAGTTGATGGTATATTTAAAACTACTTCCTTACCTGATTCTCTAGATTCATCGCATTTAGATGCAATATATGTTGTAAGATAACCATCCCAGGCGTTCGCTAAATCTGTTTTATTGGAAGTATATAAACTCAATATCCAAGTTCGAATTTCATCATCGTAGGCTTGTGAAAATCGCTCATTCCAATCATAGGGTAATTTATGACCTATATTTAAATTTGTACTAAGTAACAAATCCACTTGATTTGGCATTGAGTACGTTCCTTCTTCAGCGACAATTTCGCATTGAACGTCATAACCATATCCGGCGGAAAGGAATGATTCTATTGTATAAAGTCGATCAGTAGATGATTTAAGTATAAAAAATTGAGGATCTTGAAGTTTTTCTCCTGCTTTGGCTGATTTGTTTGGGACATAAACTTTTACACTTTTGAATTCTTCATTCGTCATCCAGCGCAAAATATCAAATTCATGAACTAAAGAGACATGTGCATTGGTAGATGGGTTACTATTCGGCGGTGGAAAAGTAGTTCTATGTTTACAGTGAATTAAAAGCATTTCTCCAAACTTTTTATTCTGAATAGATTTTTTTAATTGAATATAATACGGATCAAAGCGTCTCATAAATCCTAAACTGATTAACCGTTTGCCTAATTCTTGTTCAATTTTTATCAAATCAAGAGATTCATCCAGTGACTGACTAAGTGGTTTTTCACACAATACTGGCTTATTATATTTCAAACACAATTTAACTTGCTCATAATGAAATTCATCTGCTGAACATATAATGACCGCATTAATTTCATCTGAAGAGATAAGTTCTTCAGATGAAGAATAGGCTTTTATACCAAACTGTTTAGCCACAAAGGGACCTGAATTAGGGCTATAAACACCGATGACTTTAGCTATATTTGTATATATGTCTTTATGTAAACGTTCCAAATGTTGTTTTCCAATTGTACCTGTTCCAATTAAACCAATATTTATCATATATAATCTCCATCAGATTTAGCATAGACTGTTAACTTTATAATTAAAACGAGATCTGAAATATTTCTGGTACAATGTTTCGCCAAAACTTCATTTCCCAGAAAGGGCAAGTCAGATCTCTAAAATAGTGTACCAATTAATCTCATTTATCCTAGCTATTCACTAATAATACCTACTGGACCGATAAAAATAAAAAGGGTTGATTTGCTTATTGGTCAAAGACTGCTTTATAGTGCGAAGATCTTGCTTACATATAAAGGATAATGCTTTCTCTTTTTCATCTTTAGTTAACTGACCATTTTGTAAATGCTACTAAATAAAATGAATTTAGGTTGATCTATAGATCAACCTAAATTCAGCTTTAATTACTCTTTAAAAATCGATAACAACTTTCGATCCTGTTCGATAAGATTCTGTAGCCGCTAAAGCAAGCTTCAATCCCATATAACCATCATAGGCGTTGACTTTTGATTTTTCACTATTACGAACCGAATCAACAAATGCTTGAATCTCTTGCTCATAAGCATCCTTGAATCGATCTAATACCCAGTTAGACATATCTACGGTAATTTCCTCATCGCCTACTAGTGTATATGGAGTTAATTGATTTTGTCCTACAAACACGCTCTTTTCTTTACACACAACTTCAGTTCTTACATCGTATACATTACAAGCATTGCGAGAGATTTCAATCATCCCAAGAGAACCGTTAGCAAATTTTAATAAAATTTGTCCGTCATCAATATCATTAAGTTCCTTCAAATATTCATGTTTTAAAACAGCACCTTGAGCATAAACTTCAGTGATTTCTGAACCCATAATCCAACGTGCTACATCTAAATCATGAATTGCCATATCTACAAACAATCCTCCAGACATTGGTACATATTCAGGTGGTGGACCGTTTGGATCACGTTGACAATCATGTAAATAGATTGGATCACCTAATTTCCCAGACATAATAAGTTCTTTTGCTTTAACATGTCCTGGATCAAATCGTCTCATATAACCAATTTGAATAAAGTGATTTTTTTCTGTTACTAAGTCAAGAATTTTCTTTGCTTCTTCTAGTGTGTACGTTATAGGTTTTTCACAAAAAATAGGTAATCCAGCATTTATAACATCAATGAGAATATCATAATGTGTTTGTGTTGGTGTAGCAACAACGACTGCGTCTAAATCGACTTCGGAGAGCATTTGTTTGTAGTCAGAAAATGCAACTACATTGAAATCTTTTTCCCCTCGCTCTAGGGCTTTATTTGAAGGATCAGATATTGCTACCAAATCAGCGCCAATTGCTCTTCTGATATTTGCAGCATGCTGATATCCTAGTCTTCCTAAGCCAATGACACCGATTTGTAGATTTTTATTCATAATTACTACCTCAATAGCTAACTTTTTTTATTTTATACTTTAAATTTTATTTTCCGGCTTCTTCCATACGACTATCAATATCTGCTTTGAAGTCTGCAACATTGTCTTTGTCAACGATTTCAAAACCATTTTCTACGTTTTTCTCAACCGGTTTACCTTCAATTACGTTGATCGCAGCAACTACACCTAAATAGCCTTCATCTATAGGTTTTTGGGCTAATGAACCTGTTAGTTTACCTGCCTCAATAGAATCAAGTGCTCCAAAGGAACCATCAAAACCCATTGTCAGTACTTGGTCCTGCAATTGCATACCTTCCAGAGCCTGATATGCTCCTAATGCCATCTCATCATTTGTACAATATACGGCTTTTAAATCAGGATTATTCTGTAAAATATTTTGCATAACATTAACAGCTTTACCTCTATCTGAGTCTGCAGGTTGGATGGCAACGACTTCAATATCATTTGCTTCAAATGCTTCTTGAGCACCGTTAGAACGGTTGTCATGTTGATTTTGTCCAACTAGCCCTCTAATAATAGCTACTTTATCACCAGGCTCTAATCGTTCAATTAAATATTCTGCAGCTGCTTTACCTGCTGCGTAGTTGTTTGTACCTATAAATGATTCATATAGTGTATCGTCGTCTGTATCAAGATTTGTATCAATAATAATTACTGGTACATCAGCATCTTTTGCATACTGTGTGGCATTAACCAAAACTTTTGGTTCATTGGGCGCCAAAACAATTGCTGCAACTTTATTATTGACTGCGTCCTGAACCATATTTGATTGTCCAACTGAATCTGATTCTGAATTAGGACCTATTACAGTAACATTGTAACCAAACTCAGCACCTGCAATTTTGGCTCCAGCTTCAACCATGTGCCAATAATCACTATTTGTCGCCATCAAAATAACTGATATATTTTTATTTTCTGTATCTGCACCTGCATCGCCAGCAGTTGTTTCTGCTGCGGTTGTTTCTGCTGCGGTTGTTTCTGCTGCGGTTGTTTCTGCTGCGGTTGTTTCTTTTTCTTCAGAACCGGATCCACCACATCCAGCTAATACTAATAGTGTTAAAGATACTATTACAGCTAAAATTCTTTTTTTCATTTTCTAAAACCTCCAAATTATAAAAACGATCTCTAGCTAGGTGTCTAACCAATAAAGACAGTCACCTCCTTTAAAACTAAGTTTGAGCTTTCCTCTTTCTTCTTACAGAAGTAAAAGCACCACTTCTCACAACATCAATAAATACTGCAATAATAATAACTGCACCTATTACAACTGTTTGGATATCTGCATTAACATTCAAAAGATTCAATCCATTGCGTAATACAGCAATTAAAAGCACACCAGAAAAAGTACCTAGTACTGTTCCTTTTCCACCGAAAAAACTAGTTCCGCCAATGATAACTGATGCAATAGCATCGTTTTCCAACAATAAACCTGACAAAGGATACGCCGAATCTGTTCTACCTGCTAAAATGATTCCTCCCATAGCAGCCATGATACCACTAATAACATATACACTTGTGCGAACAAAATTAACGTTAATGCCAGATAATTTTGCTGTCTCTATATTTCCACCAACTGCATAAATATGTCGTCCTAAGGTCGTATAGTTTAAAAAAACACTAAATATTATAAACATTATTACCATAAGGACAAAGCTAACAGGTATTTTTCCTAGAAAAGTGTCGCGATTACTACTAAGAAAAGCTGCACCAGGCCATCTAATCAAAGCAGGTAATCCGGCAATAGGCGTTGCTCCAGTAATAACCAAACTTAACCCCTTGTAAATATTCTGTGTGCCCATAGTCGAAATAAAAGGATGTGGCAATTTACCAGCTGTAAGCAAAAGACCATTTATCAAACCCAAAATAGCGCCTGAAACAATGGCCATAAGCAAAGAAATGAACGGACTAACTTGCATCTTAACAGCTAATGTTGCCATGATTACTGAAGAAAGTGTCATAGTAAAACCGATTGATAAATCAATCCCAGCAGTCAGTATACATACCATCATCCCTAGCGCTAAAAAACCACTATAAGATGCTTGTCCAGCAACACTTAAAATATTGGTAACTGTTAGAAAATTTGGGTTAGCAATAGATAAAAAAATACAAAGAATGATCAGAGCTATTACAGGTCCTGCTTTACCAAATCCTTGTTTGATTGCTTCAAGCTTACTCCTATTCGATGTAGTATTACTCATTATTATTCTCCCCCCGTTGCCATTGCTAATACAGTCTCTTGATCTAATGATGATGTGTTTTCAATAATTCCGGTTACTCTTCCATCATACATCGTCATTACACGATTACTCATACCAAGAATTTCTTCAATTTCAGAAGAAATCATTATTATAGAATCTCCTCTATCTAGAATTGAATTCATAATCGTATAAATTTCAACTTTTGCACCAACATCAACACCTTTTGTAGGTTCATCAAATATAAAAATTTTACCATTTGTTAAGAGCCACTTGATAATTACAATTTTTTGTTGATTTCCACCAGAAAAATTTAGAACTTCTTTGTTCAAATGCATTGGTCGTAAATTTAACTGTTCAGCAACTTCTCGGACTGCAATTTGACACTTTTTATTATCAATAAAGCCGGATTTATTTTTAAACTCTTGTATGTTGACAACTGTTCCATTGTCAACTACATCATGGATTAATATCAGCCCATCTTCTTTTCTATTTTCTGAAAGTAAGACTATTCCATTTTTTATTGCATCCCTAACATTACGAATCTTAACTGGAGTTCCATCTATAATAACTTCACCATCAATTAATGGATCTGCCCCAAAAATTCCTCGTGCTAATTCTGTTCTTCCAGCACCAATTAAACCAAAAATACCTAATATTTCACCTTTCCGTAATTCAAAATTAATATTTGTAAATTTTTCACCTGTTAAATTCTTGCATTTTAAAAAAACATCACCAATATTAGGTACTCTTGTAGGATATTTTTCAGTTAATTCACGTCCCACCATCATTCTTATAATTTGATCTTCAGTAAGTCCCTTAACTGGTACAGTACGTCCAGAATTTTTTCCATCTTTTAAAACTGTAACCCTATCTCCTACTTTTTGCCCTTCGTCAAGTTTATGTGTAATAAACAAGATAGCAACACCATGATTTTTAAGCTCTAACATTAAATTCAACAAAGCTTCTATTTCAGAACTACTTAAACTAGATGTGGGTTCATCCATTATCAATAATTTCGCATCTCTCGCTAAAGCTTTGGCAATTTCTACTAGTTGTTTCTGTCCCACACCCAAAGCACTCATCGGTTGATTAACATTTATGTCTTTTAACCCAACTACTTTTAGTGCTTCTATTGTTTGTCGCCTTTGTTCCTTCCAATCAATAAAACCATTTTTTTTAATTTCATTACCAAGAAACATATTTTCTACTACGCTCAAACAAGCAACATTACTTAATTCTTGATATATAACAGCAATACCCAAACTGTATGCATCATCAATAGAATTAATAACTAAGGGTTGCCCTTGCCAGAACATTTCACCTTCATCAGGCTTATTAATCCCAACTATTGTCTTAATTAACGTAGATTTTCCTGCACCATTTTCACCCAACAACAAGTGAATTTCTCCTTCATTGATGGAAAAATCAACCTTATCGAGTGCTTTGACTCCCGGAAAAATTTTCGTTACTTTTTTCATTTCGAGTAACGGTGACTTTGTCATAGATCCACTCCTTTACTCTATAACTAATTATCTTATACAAGATGGTTCATTACTTATAAACTGTAGATAAAATCCAGTTACTTCAACAAAACTTTAACGATATAAAGTATATACTTCTTAAAGTGAAAATTATGAACTAGTTAATACACGACACTTTTTTATAATTTTAGCAATCCAGCTGTTTGCCTCTTAAATAGAACCATCCCTTCACCAGTTTTAATTTATTATATTTAATATTTCATCTAATATTTCATATAACTATTATTCCTTTTGTTTAGTTTGCCAATATTCCTTTCAAAAAACGATTGAAATCTTGCTTTTTTGAATATGACTGATTAACTTTATTGATCCTGATTTCTATTTCATTGAATCGATGATTTGGCACTTTTTTTAAAAATAAAAATATAATTGATCTAAATTCGTAGTAATTTAATATTAAATAGTTTTTTCCATAAAAAAATATACAAAAAAATCATAAAATTGATCTACTTAATTTTATACAAGTAATTTCAGGCAGTGTCAAATATCTTGTGTAAACTCCCAATCTTGTAAAGTACCGTCTATCACTTAAGAGACAAGTTCAAGAGCATCTTCATCCCTCCTTTGGGTTGAATTCTCATGCTCGAGTTCTATGTCTC
>JAAYOA010000112.1 GCA_012520525.1 Clostridiaceae bacterium
TATTCACGTCAGGTTGCAATTTTGCCTGTCCCTTCTGTCACAATCCTTCTCTGGTATTGCCGGAGCTATTTCCACCGCCCATCTCAGTATCTGAAGTCCTCGCATTTTTAGAAGACCGACGATCTGTTTTGGATGCCGTCTGTATTACTGGGGGTGAACCTCTGCTCCAGCCAGACCTCGCCCCTTTTTTACAATCTGTGAAAAACCTAGGTTACTTAATTAAGGTCGACCATAATGCCAGCATGCCAGACCGTCTGGCTGCTTTGATCGAAAAGGGTCTCGTGGATTACGTCGCTATCGACATCAAAAATGAGCCGAATAGCTATGCCGAAACGGTCGGATTGGAAAGCTTTGACCCTGCAGTAATACTTCGTTGTTTGGATCTTTTGCGGGAAACAAATACCCCTTTCGAATGTCGCACAACAGTCGTCAAAGAGTTTCACGACTCTACTAAATTGCACCAACTGGCAGCTTGGATTTATCCCTGTGAACGCTATTTCTTGCAAAAGTTTAGCACCAATAACGACATTTTATCTTCCAAAACACTAACTGCATATAGTGATGAAGAAATGGACAAACTACTATCTGTAGTGTCTGAAATATTACTTTTCGCCTCGAAAAGAGGTTAAATTTAACATCATTCAAAATCCTCTAAAAGCCGCAATATCAGGCACTTCGATCATTTTAACAAAATCTGCACTCCACTATAAGTTGTGTTGTAACAGAATTGAAACACAAAATAGTGTGGTTTAAACTTGCTTCAAACCACAAGATGTGGTTTCATAAATGCGTGATAAACACATCATCAAGTGTCTTAAGACACACAATTTTTCATAAATAGGAGTGTGGTAACAAATGTACGCAGTAGTTAAGCGAAATTCACAGATTGAAGCGTTCAAAATAGAAAAAATTACGAACGCCATCCGGAAAGCTTTTGTAGCAAAAGACAAACAATATACCGAGGAGATTCTTGAATTATTGGCTCTCCGAGTCACCGCAAATTTTGAACACAAGATCCGCAATGACCGCATCGATGTTGAAGATATTCAGGATAGTGTCGAAGAAGTATTACAGGAATGTGGATACACCGATGTTGCTAAAGCTTATATCCTTTATCGCCGTCAAAGGGAAAAACTGCGTAATTTAAATTCCACCCTTCTCGACTACAAAGAAGTGGTCAACTCTTACGTTAAAGTGCTTGACTGGCGCGTTAAAGAAAACTCTACAGTGACATATTCTGTCGGTGGTCTGATCCTCTCAAATTCAGGAGCTGTCACAGCCAACTATTGGTTGTCGGAAATTTACGACGATGAAGTCGGCGATGCCCATCGCAACGCAGATATTCATATCCATGACCTCTCTATGTTGACCGGTTACTGTGCAGGCTGGTCTCTCAAACAACTGATCCAAGAAGGACTCGGTGGTGTTCCTGGAAAAATAACATCGGCGCCCGCTAAGCACCTCTCTTCTCTCTGCAATCAAATGGTTAATTTTTTAGGTATCATGCAAAATGAATGGGCAGGCGCTCAGGCTTTCTCCTCCTTTGATACCTATCTTGCACCTTTTGTCAAAGTAGATCATCTTACATATCGGGAAGTAAAACAGTGTATTGAGTCTTTTGTCTACGGTGTCAACACCCCTAGCCGATGGGGAACTCAAGCACCTTTTTCTAATATAACCTTAGATTGGACCGTGCCAACAGATCTGGCTAACGAACCTGCAATTGTAGGTGGTAAACCTCAAAACTTCACTTATGGCGATTGCACCGATGAAATGCGCCAAATCAATAAAGCCTTTATAGAAGTTATGATCGAAGGCGACGCCATGGGACGAGGCTTTCAATATCCCATCCCTACCTATTCAATTACCAAAGACTTCGACTGGTCTCCTACCGAAAATAATAAACTACTTTTTGAAATGACAGCTAAGTACGGCACCCCTTATTTCTCTAACTACATTAATTCCGATATGGAGCCATCTGATGTACGTAGTATGTGCTGCCGCCTGCGTCTAGATCTACGTGAACTGCGGCGAAAATCGGGCGGTTACTTTGGCAGTGGTGAATCCACTGGGTCCGTAGGTGTGGTCACCATTAACTTGCCACGCATCGCCTATTTATCCAAAGATGAAGATGAGTTTATGGAGCGATTGGATCGACTTATGAATGTAGCAGCTCGCTCCCTCGGCGTAAAACGAGATGTGATCACCCGGCTTCTTGAAGAAGGTCTGTATCCCTATACCAAACGGTATTTAGGCACATTTAAAAATCATTTTTCCACGATCGGATTGGTCGGTATGAACGAAGCCGCTTTAAATGCGACGTGGATTGGTCAGGATTTGACCCATAAAGAGGGCTTCGAATTCAGTAAGCGAGTACTCAACCATATGCGTGACCGACTAGCCGTTTACCAGGAAGAATACGGTGACCTCTACAACTTGGAAGCGACGCCAGCAGAATCAACTGCTTATCGTCTAGCCAAGCACGATGTCAAACGCTACCCCGATATTATTACCGCTAACGAAAGTTCTGGCACCGTCTACTATACGAACTCATCCCACTTACCTGTAGGTTATACCGAAGATATCTTTACCGCTTTGGACTTCCAAGATGAACTGCAAACACTCTACACGTCGGGCACGGTGTTCCACGCCTTCTTAGGAGAAAAATTACCGGATTGGGAAGCCGCTGCAAAATTGGTACGTAAAATTGCAGAAAATTATAAATTGCCGTACTATACCTTATCCCCAACCTACTCAATTTGCCCAGATCACGGCTATATTACAGGCGAACAATTTAACTGCCCTACATGCGGTAAAAATACCGAGGTGTATAGTCGCATCACTGGTTACTACCGCCCGGTGCAGAATTGGAATGAAGGAAAGACACAGGAATATAAAGAACGCAAGCTTTATAATATCGAACGATCTCACTTGACCCCAAAATCAGTCAAGACTATTGATCAAATTATTGTACCATCCCCCCAATCATCTACTTTAAATAGAAAGAGTGACCTGGTTGACGGTTACTATCTGTTCACGACCCAAACCTGCCCCCATTGCTCCTTTATCAAGAAAATGATGGATGATGCACACATTGATTACCAAATCGTTGACGCTCAAACCGAATCAGAGCTTACCGCCCGCAATAAAATTATGCAAGCGCCTACTCTGCTCGCAGTCAACCAAGGCGAAAGTCAAATTTTTGCCGGCAGCGGAGCCATAAGCCAATACCTTCACACTGTATAATCTCATATCAATTCATAAATCTAATAGCCAAGTGAACATAAAATATATAAATAGAGCAGTGGATTTAAAAATCCGCTGCTCTAACTCGATTATAGAAAAATTTAGATCAATTCGTGATTTAATTTATTCATTACGTGGCACGACCACAGAAGGCTCCCATAATTCAGGTGCTTTTAGCCCCATGATATCGGCTACAGTACCTGCCATATTAGCCAGACCTGCCTTCCCATCATACTCTTTATTAATATCAAAGCGGTCCTGTGGATCATATATAATAAATGGCACAGGATTTAAAGAATGGGCGGTCTTGACGATCCATTCACCGGTCTTTTTATCTTTTTGCAGCATATCATCGGAGTTGCCATGATCGGCAGTAATCAATAGAGTATAGCCATACTGATTAGCCGCTTTAATCAGCCGCGATAAAGCCAAGTCCACACTTTCAACACCGATCACTACGCTCTGTAGGCGACCGGTATGTCCAACCATATCGCCGTTCGGATAGTTGCAACGCAGGAAGGCATATTGACCAGAAGCCATAGCCTCAATTAACGCATCAGTCACTTCGGCAGACTTCATCCAAGGGCGCTGTTCAAAGGGTACGCGATCCGAAGGGATCTCCTGCCAAGTTTCTAACTCTTCGCTAAATTTCTCCGAACGGTTACCATTCCAGAAGTAAGTCACATGGCCATACTTTTGTGTTTCGGAAATTGCAAATTGATTGACATCGTGGTTGACAAGAAACTCAGATAGAGTGAGTTGAATATCCGGCGGACTTACAAGAAAATGTTTCGGAATATGTAAATCGCCATCATACTCCAACATACCGCAATAATACACATTGGGTCGCTCCCCGCGGTCAAAGTAAGGGAAGTCTTCATTATCAAACGCCATCGACAATTCTATGGCACGATCGCCCCGGAAGTTAAATAACACAACTCCGTCGCCGTCTTCCATTTTTCCCACCGGTTCGCCGTCACGACCAATGACAAAGGGCGGCAAATCCTGATCAATATCCTCTGTCTCTTGTCTTAGGATGTCATAGGCTTCTGCAGCACTTTCAAATAATCTGCCTCTGCCAAGAACATGAGTTTGCCAACCTAGTTCGACCATCTTCCAATCTGCCTGATAGCGATCCATTGTGATCTTCATACGCCCGCCGCCCGAAGCAAAGCAAGCATTAAAAGATTCGTCATTCACAGTCGCAAAAAAATCTTCCATGTCGTCGATATAGGTTCTACCACTGGTAGGTGGTACATCACGCCCGTCCAGTAAAGCATGGACACGCACATTGTGAACGCCTTCGACTTTTGCCTGCTTAATCAAAGCCTTGAGATGTCCAATATTAGAATGGACATTGCCATCGGACAGGAGACCTATAAAATGTAGAGTTTGATCGGTTTTGGTCAAGTGCTCCACTAAGGAACGCCATGTTGGAGACTGAAAAATTTCACCGGATTCAATAGCGATGTTTACCCGCTTTGCCCCTTGAGCATAAATTTGTCCACACCCCAAGGCGTTGTGACCAACTTCGCTATTGCCCATATCGCTGTCAGATGGCAACCCTACTGCAGTGCCGTGGGCTCTTAGTTTAATCCAAGGGCGGTTAGCCATGAGATCATCCAAGGTCGGTGTAAATGCTCTCTTCACCGCATCACCTGGTCCACCGTCGCCAATACCCACGCCATCCATTACGACAAAAACTATTTTTGCATCCATATGCGTTCCCTTCTCACAAAGATTTAAAATTTATTGAATGACTTATTCTCCCAAAAAATAAGATCCATCGCCATTACTTTTTGAAATTTTAAATTTTCTTTAATAAAATCTAATGGTCTCACCTTTATTTTTATAAATTCTTTTCCATATTTTGAATCTGCTCATTTACCTTAGATAACATATCTTCCAAACTTGCAAGTTTGTCCCGTTCACCTTGAACGATATGCTCAGGCGCTTTTTCCACGAAATTCTTATTGTTTAATTTGCCTTGGAAGCGCTTAACATCTGCTTCAAGTTTATCCCGTTCTTTAGTGAGACGTTTTATTTCCTGTTCAAAGTCGACTAAGCTTTCTAGCGGGATAAAGAATTCAGCACCTTCAACGACACCGGAAACAGCATTGGTTGCCACTTCGTCAGCGGAACTGATCAGTTCCACCTCTGATACATTAGCCAGCCGATCGAGATAAGCAGCACTGCTGAGGAAAATTTCCCCGATTGAATCAGCATCGGGCAAGACATGCAAGGGCGCTTTACGTTTTACAGGAACGTTCATCTCTAAGCGTATGGCACGAATCTTTCTTGTAGCATCCATGACAATTTTAATGCGCTTTTCGCTATCTTTATCTTCCCAAGTTGGATCAAATATCGGCCAATCCGACAGCATTAATTCATCATCTTCGACAATACCTGGCAGGAAGTTATAGATCTCCGTAGTAAAGAAAGGCATGAAAGGATGCAGTAATTTTAAAGCACCAATTAGAATAGTGCGAGCTGTACTCTGAGCGGCAATGGTACTATTCGGATCAACCTCATCGCCATAAAGACGAGGTTTAATCATCTCAATATACCAGTCGCAGAAATCATCCCAGAAAAAGTCGATGATCTTACCTAACGCAATGCCTAATTCAAATTTCTCTAAATTCTCAGTCACTTCACCTACGGTTTCGTTATAGCGAGACTTGATCCAGCGATCTTCTAACGCCAATGCGTCCTCTTTTACTAAGGAAACATCGTCAAAATCAAGACGATCGTCTAAGTTCATCATGACAAAGCGGAAGGCATTCCAAACTTTATTTATTAAAGCACTACCATTTTTCAATTTATCCTCTTTATATCGCTGATTGTTACCCGGTGCATTGTCCATAACCAAGGCATACCGCAGGGCATCAGCTCCATATTCGTCAATAACCTCGAGAGGATCAATACCGTTGCCCAAAGACTTCGACATCTTGACGCCATTCTCATCCAATACAATACCGTGAATAAATACGTGATCAAAGGGCACTTCACCAGTCTGTTCAAGTGCAGAAAATATCATTCTAGCAACCCAGAAAAAGATGATATCCCATCCCGTCACCAATGTATTTGTCGGATAAAAATATTTTAAGTCAGGTGTTTCATCGGGCCAACCAAGGGTTGAGAACGGCCAAAGCGCAGAGCTAAACCAGGTGTCCAACGTATCGGGATCCTGATGCAGCGAATGTGAGCCACACTCTGGACATGTGTCCGGTACGGTCTTAGCCACCACAATATGATCACAATCATCACAATAATAGGCTGGAATGCGGTGTCCCCACCATAATTGACGTGAAATACACCAGTCTCTGATATTTTCCATCCAATTAAAATAAATCTTACTAAAGCGATCCGGCACAAATGTCGTGCGACCGTCCCTGACAGCTTCTATGGCCGGTTTTGCCAATGGTTCCATATGGACAAACCACTGGGCTGACACCCGTGGATCCACCGTTGTACCACAACGATAACAAGTGCCTACATTATGGGAATAGGGTTCTGTTTTTTCCAAAAGAGACTGGGCTTCTAAGTCTTGCACAGCAGTAAACCGACAGTCCATACTCTCCATACCTTGATAAGGACCGGCGTTCTCGTTCATATAGCCGTCTTCGGTAATACAGGTGATGATTTCAAGGTTATGACGCTGTCCCACTTCAAAGTCGTTAGGATCGTGGGCAGGAGTAATCTTGACGACACCAGTTCCAAATTCGGGATCTACATACGTATCAGCAATAACGGGAATAGGTTTATTTAATAAAGGTAAAATGACATTTTTGCCGATTAATTTTTGATAACGTTTATCGTCTGGATGAACAGCAACTGCTGTATCACCGAACATTGTTTCGGGACGGGTGGTGGCAACAACAATATATCCGTCCCCCTCTTCGTAGGGATAGCGGATGTGCCAGAGGTGACTATGCTGCTCCTCATATTCTACTTCAGCATCGGAAATTGATGTCAAGCAGTGGGGACACCAATTAATGATGCGCTCGCCTTTATAAATCAGATCCTTTTCATAAAGTCTTATAAATACTTCTTCAACAGCGGCAGAAAGACCTTCATCCATCGTAAAGCGCTCCCGCTCCCAGTCACAGGAACAGCCCAGTTTACGCAACTGTTGTACAATACGATCCCCATACTCTTTTTTCCACTGCCACGCACGCTCTAAAAATGTTTCTCGCCCAATCTCGTCCTTTGAAACACCTTCTTTTTTCAATTGTTCCACAATTCTCGCTTCAGTAGCAATTGAAGCATGATCGGTGCCGGGAACCCAAAGGGACGCATAACCCTGCATCCGACGCCAGCGAGCAAGAATATCCTGAAGGGTATTATTAAGGGCGTGACCCATGTGCAATTGACCGGTTATATTTGGAGGCGGCATGACCATTGTATATGGTTTTCTTTCGGGATCAATTTTTGTATGAAAACAACCACTTGATTCCCATTTTTTATACAAGCGGTCTTCTACTTTCTCATGTTCAAATGTCTTGCTAATTGCGTCTATATTCGCCATGACTTCCTCCTGAATTAACTTTAATTAAGTCGATTTTATCGACAATCACATCCTAAGATTATACCTCAAAACAGTAGACAATTAAAGATTTTCAAACAATCGATACTAGGTTTGGGAACTGCAAGTTAATCTGAAATTGTAATTTCGGACAATGTTTAATTCTAACTAAACTAGTAAGTGAAAGTAAATTATGTAGGGTCACTTGGAGTCAACCGCTTATTCATCAACATCTTGATCTACTATATCCTCATCAATTTCACTTAAGTCGAACGGTGTATTCATACCAGCCACCGATGTCGCAGGCAAGACAAAGAAAGACGTTAAATTACCTCCTAAAAGATCTGGATCAGCTTTCTCGAGAGCATTGCACAATTTGCTGCTCATATCTGTAGGCAGGAGAAACCATATAATCTCTTTAATCGGGTCCAGACTTAGCGCATAGGTAGACCAGGCTTTGGCTCGGGCATCGCGTCCTCTCAGGACTGTTGCGCCACGTGCACCTATCTCTCGGGCATATTCAATCACATTGTCCGCCATACCCCGATCAACTATAACGACGAGAAGATCCCTCACATCGCCATTAATCTGTTCCATTGGTATCAGATCAAATGTTGAACAAGGTTGAGTTTCATCGATACGCTGTCTGCGTTCGCTTTGTTTTTGACGAGCCTTGAACAACGAACCCAATACCATAATGCTTAATATAGGTGTCATAGCAATCATGGCAATAATACCAAACCCGTCTGCCAACACGTCAGCCGTTGGCCACTGATCCGCTACACCTTGGGCAAAAGCTAGTACAAACGTCGCACTCATAGGACCTGAAGCGACACCGCCAGCGTCATAAGCGATACCAACAAAAATGGGATCAACATAAAATGACAAAATAATTGCAATAATAAATCCGGGAACAATGAAGTACCACAATTTCACGGATGGCTCGAGAATACGCAACATCGATAGCGCAACAGCGATACCGACACCGATGGAAAGGGTTTTGCGTATCACTGCAATGGGAATTTGACCCGTTGTGACTTCTTCGATCTGTTCACCTAAGACGTGAACGGCTGGTTCTGCAGAGACGACAATAAACCCAAGGATAAATCCTAGCACCATGAGTACAGGGCTGTGTTCTGCCGTCAAGCCCACACCTAATAGGCGTCCCATGTCCATAAATCCAGCATTGGCACCAACGAGA
>JAAYOA010000113.1 GCA_012520525.1 Clostridiaceae bacterium
CAAGACGAGTAGAAACTTATGAATTATTACCAAAGATGAGTGAAATTCATTGTTGTCTTTCCCAACACGAGCAAAAGCAAGGAAATCAAACAGACATCAATCCTACGACCTCCACGCATGTGGAGACAGTCGCACTGTTGTCCAAACGGTCCATATCCACTATTTAACCTGTAAAAAATGATGGAGATTGAATTTGATCGTACTCAATCTAAAAGCTGGACAACGTATAACAATAAAGATTTAGTTTTATAAAACAATTGAGTTTTATAGAACATGGCTCATTGCTGCAAACTTATATTACTTAATTAAAGTGGAATAAAAGGAACATTGTAATTGAGCGTAATGAATTGACCGTCTATATTGTTCACCGTCGCCCGAGCTTTTTAAGGTCTGACGACGTCCTTTTCAAGGCCCGGTCCATATCTGCGACGGTGAGAACTACGTCCCTCATTTTCTCGCACCGTCAGATTGGGTATAAGGTTATACATTTGAAACACGTAACCTAAGTGTTTGCGGCGGTATAAAGTCAGCTGTTTTTCGCCCATATCTTGAGTTCGTTCACCGCCGAGGCTGATGTATCCTTCGTCTGCGCTGTCAATGCCACCGATTATATTAAGGAGTGTGGATTTACCGCTGCCGGACGGACCAAGGAGTGTGCATATATTGCCCTTTTCTAATTCAAAGGACAGACCTTGCAGTACATCCACTCGACTAGTTTTTTCTCCGTAGCTTTTTCTTAAATTATGCACCTGTAAAAACATGGTTAGATCACCTCGCTGAATAAATGCTGTTAGCTTATGCTAACTATGTGAAAAATAAAAATCAATAAGAATTAAAAAAGATATGGGTGTCTAAATCGTGTACAATTCTTACTGAAACGATGTAATAATTTGGCAAGTTTTCGAAAGGGAGAAAGTGTGATTAAACAACTCTTTTCACGCAATCAGGCGATCCCTGTAATAAGTCTTCTAGTTGCGGGGCTCTGTGTGGTTATAACGGTCATAGCTTATGTCCAGCCTGACTTATATTCACAGTTGGCATTTACATATCCAACCGATCATCCGTGGCAGTATGTCAGCGGTGTATTTTTGCACGGTGCAGGTGATCGCTCTTTAGGTTTAACAGTTGCTCACCTAATGGCGAATATGTTGTTGTATTTGCCTTATTCGATCATTGTGGAGAAAGCCCTTGGGCGTAAAAAATATAGCGTAGCTTTTTTAATCAGCCTGGTTGTCAGTTCTGTCGTATTTCAAGTCTATGCAGCTCATCTCATGAAATTCGCCGGAGGAGAAGGTCAAGGGGCTGTGGGAGCAGGCTTATCTGGGATTGCCTTTTCTATGGTCGCCATGGGTACGTACTTGATTTTCAAGGCATGCAAGTCCAATCCGCGTAACGCATTTAGACAACCCTTTACATATTTGTTTATTTTGGGATTTTTAGGGCAATTATTTATTTTGAATCCCCTGATCGCCGGCATGGGATCTTTTATTATTCATACAGCGGGTGTCATTACAGGCATTATGTTGACGATTATTTTTAGAGCTATCGCCGAGAAACCCCAAGTGCTTTAGCCTTGGGATGAGAAGGCGTTTTTCTTAAATTGATACTTATATAAATAATAGGTTTATGGTATATATCTACTATGAAGAGTAAGTATAGAAAAACAAAAACAACTGTATTTTGTTGTCGTTATCACGTTATCTTTTGTCCTAAGTATCGGCGCAAGGTTTTAACTGATCCCATTGCAAAACGATTTAAAG
>JAAYOA010000011.1 GCA_012520525.1 Clostridiaceae bacterium
AGAGCCTTTTTATTTCATTTCATCTTACAACTCGCCTTTTAAAGTCCAGGATGCCGCAATCTCCCGCTCCCGGATAAAGTTCTGATAAATCCCCGGTTGTTGGATCAATTCGTCGTGCGTTCCCAACTGAACAATCTCGCCTTTGTCAAGGACGACAATTTGAGCGGCATGCCGCACTGTCTTGAGACGATGAGCAATCATGACAATGGTCTTATTAACTGTTAAAGATTCGATCGCTCGTTGTAGGCGATCCTCGTTCTCAGGATCAACATTGGCAGTAGCCTCGTCCAACAGAATAATCGGCGCATCCTTCAACATAGCCCTAGCGATGGAAATGCGCTGTTTCTCGCCGCCAGAAATAGTCGCCCCTCCTTCACCTAAAAGGGTGTCATAACCCGCGGGCAACGTCATTATAAAATCATGGCAGGCCGCTTTTTTCGCTGCCTCAATCACCTCTGCTCGAGTAGCTTCAGGTTTACCAAACTTGATGTTATTTTCGATGGTATCGGCAAATAGATATACATCCTGGAAAACCATCGTTATTTGATCCATGAGAGAAGCCAAGGTATAGCTTCGTACATCATGACCACCGATATAAATCGCACCACTATCCACATCCCAGAAGCGAGAAATTAAATTACAAATTGTAGTTTTTCCAGAACCTGACGGTCCGACAATAGCAGTCGTTGTTTGCCCCGGGATGGACAGCGTCATATTTTTAAGAATTGGTTTCTTTTCATAACTAAAGTTGACTTGTTCGAAACGAATACTCCCGTCAAGGGGGACGAGTACCTGACCGGACCGATCCATCTCAGGAACTACATCCAAACGCTCCGTCTGCTCGATCGTACTAGTCACCACCCGCAAAATAGCCACGGTACTCCCGGCTGGAGCAATCTGTGAAAAGATTAAAAATGAAATAATTACACTCATGATGGTATTCGGTAGCATCTGGTAGCCATTAAAATAAAGCAACAAAGCAACCACAATGATAACTACACTGAACAACTTTAATACCAGCCCTTGAATCATCAGTAAAGGCGTCAAAGCCGTCTCGATGTTAGTGTTGCTGTCACAATTATACTGCAAGGCAGACCTTAGTTTCCTATCTCCTTTGCCGGTTAAGTTAAAAGATTTTACAACACCCATACCCTGAATTTGTTCCAACACCGCGTCCACCATCACTGTCTCTGACTTTTGTCGCTCCGCCGCGTAACGAATAGATTTTTTCTCTAAGAGTGAGGTTGTCTTTAGGAATATGACAATGCCAATGAGTGCCGTCAAAGCAATACGCCAATCAAAAATGAACATAAATACCAGCATCACGAGTGTATTGATCAAACCGGAGAGAATGAGCACCATAACCATAGGACCTGCCGTCTCCAAAAGAGTTAGTGTCGTGGTGGCAATGCCGGTCATTTCTCCTAAATTATTTTCGTTGAAAAATCCCATAGGAATGCGTTTCAATTTCTCGCCGATCTCAATCCGTTTGTGGGCGGCTAAAAAATAACCGGCGTGGGTCTGGGCCAACTGCGAAATATTATTCATTACTACCCGCCCCGCCATACTGACAGCAAGCATAAGAAATGTGATCAAGGCCGTACGACTGACGACCGCCTCCTTACAAAGGGCGTGAACAAAGATATAGATAGCTGTATACTCCAATGAATAGAAAAATGCATAGAAAAAACGAGCTATTATTGAACGTTTGATATAAGCTTGTTCGATACCGGCGAAGCGGTATAACTTCATTAATGATTGAATCATGATGCCTGTTCCTTTCTAACCCCGATATGAGCATCCCACATGGCACTGTAAAGTGGACTAGCGGCAAGCAATTCCTGGTGAGTGCCTCGAGCGGCGATCTGCCCCTCATTTACCACAAAGATCTGGGTCGCATCGGTAATTGTAGAAAGTCGGTGCGCAATCACTACAACAGTTTTATCCCGCGTTAGCTCGCTGACCGCCCGTTGAATAACTGCTTCATTCTCTGGGTCGATATAGGCCGTCGCTTCATCTAAAATCACCACCGGAGCATCTTTCAACATGGCGCGGGCAATAGAAATACGTTGTCTCTCACCTCCCGACAAATGAACTCCCCTCGCGCCAACAACTGTGTTGTAGCCTTCTTCCAGTTCTCTAATAAATGCATCACAACCAGATCGTCGCGCTGCTTCTTTTACCTCTGCATCTGTCGCCGATAACTGCCCCATTCTTATGTTATTAAGAATCGTGTCATTAAAGAGATACTGATCCTGGGAAACAAAAGCCACTTGATCATAAAGTTGTTGTAGCGGAATATCTCTCAAATTTTTACCGCCGAGGCGTACTGATCCTCGATCCACATCCCAAAATCCCGCGATCAACTTGGCAATCGTCGATTTGCCAGACCCCGATGGTCCTACTAAGGCAACCAGGCTGCCAGCCTCTATATCTAAACTGACACCGTGCAGCACATCCGTTTCTGCCGTATAAGCAAAAGACACATCTTCAAGTTGTATTTGATGATCTGAGATCATCACAGACTCCGTTGCATGGACTTGTTCCGGCATATCCATAATGTGTTGAATTTCACTAACTGTAGTGCTAACTTTGGCCAAATCATCGGTAAATGAAGCCAGTTTTATGATTGGATCCAACAGCCCTAAAGACAGGATAATAGTGGCTATAAATGTACTGCGGTCCAGAGAACCACCTATAAAAATAAGGATACCTACAGGAATTACAGCAATCAGATTGCTCGACAAAAATTCTTTGGAAAGAGAGCTAAAATTCATACACCTTTTCATCCAGTCGTAGTAATACTGGGCGTTAGCATACACTTTGTCTCTAAATTTGGCGTAGGAACGCTCATCTTGGTTAAATGTCTTAATAACCTCTAGACCTTGAATATACTCTACAACTGCCGCATTCATGCTTTGATTAGCGGCCACAGAGCCCTGATAATCTGCACTATAGTTACGGGTCATGCATATCATAAAATACACACCTAGGGGCACCGTAGCTAAAGCCAAAAGTCCCATGCGAAAATCTAAAACTAGCAAATAAATAAAAATAAACAGAGGTGTAATCAGATGAGAACTAAACTCCGGGATAAAGTGAGCCAACGGACGTTCCATCCCCTCCACTCCGTCTACGATCTTTTGCTTAATCGCACCGCTGGGTATAGACATTATGTCTCCTAGAGACAGTTTAGGCAGTTTAATAAAAAGTAATTCCCTCACATGTTTTAAGATCTTAAAAGTCGCTCGATGGGATTGGGACAAAGCAGCACTATAAAGTACACCGTGTAAAATAATTCCGACCAAAGCATAAGATAAATGTAAAGCATAAAAAGAGTAATCCTGAACCCCCTCAAATAAGCCGTTGACCACAGCGGTGGCGGCGAAATAAAGTAACATACTGCATAACACCCCAACCGATGCTAAAACAACCGACCGTACCAATCCCTTTTTAAACGGTTGCGCCCAACCCCAAAGAACTGCAAATGGGTTGGTTTTTGTATCCTTCTTCTGTTTAATTGTGACATCAGTCATGTGGACCTCCTGTTATAAATTTTTTAGTTAGCAAAAGCTAACTAGTTTGCAAAAAAATAACACCTGCGTCAGACAAACCAACGAGGGATCAGCTTTGCTGTCCATTGTCGTCATAACGTTCTGGGTGAAATATAGTATCAAATCCCGCCTGATGATAGACCTGAAGGCGCTCCACATAGGCTTTTGCCTGACGGTAAGTCATCTCATGGCGCACGACTTCAAAAAATCCAGAGAAAAAACTACTCGCCAAAATATGTAAGAGCATTGTCAGATTATCATCTTTATATTGTTCAGCAACGCCGATTGCTTCCATATAACGCAATGTGTATTCCACCTCCAGGTCCACAGCATGATCAAAAAAGGTTTCAAACACCGTGCCATAGGAAGCATCCAACAGAAGTTGAAATGTCTCAAAATGTTCGTACACAAAGTCCAACAACCTTAACATGGACGTGTGAGACGTCTGCATCAAATACACTTCTTTTTTCTCATCAGGTAGATCATCGAAATGCTTCAAGGAGTCGATGAACATCTCGTTCCATGCCTCTACCACAGGATTTACCAGCGCTTTAAATAAGGCTTCTTTATTGCGGAAGCGAGAATAAATAGCCATAGTAGTCGTACCTGCTTTGGCCACAATGTGGCGCAGGGACGCGTGGACAAAGCCCTTTTCTAAGAACTCTTCCTTCGCGCTGTGTAGTACCCGTTCGGCCAGCTCGTCCCGACTGGGATTATTTGTAATCTGATGTGGCATTGAATTTAAAGGCATTGATTCGATCCTTGAAAGTAGTAATAACACAGTTATAACAGTGTTATAAGGATAATAACCGGAACGTTCTAAAAAATCAATAGGTAATTTTTATTCCCTTCATGACTTTTAAGTGTATTTTACAATTTGTAATATGTGACCAACTGCTAAATAAATAAGGAAAGCTCAACAACTTTTTAACTGGAGCAACCTGTCGCTGAACTATTTATTTTGATCTTTATTTTCCAAAAGAGAAATGACTTCTTGCAGAGATACATGGTGTAATTTGGCAAGTTCTTTTAAATCCTCATACTCGTAAGAAGATTTGGTGATACCAGCGCCATAAGACGTCTTGATTCTAACCGACCCTAGCTCTGTATCTTGCTTATTGATCTTATACATTAGATTTGCTCTCTGCCACGGCAAATAACGGACGCCCAAAGTGGATGTATGTTTAAAAATACACTGAATTGCAGGCGCTAACTCGCGAGCCGTCGCGATACACGTCAACAGTATACCGGGGCGATTTTTTTTCATATAGACAGGCACCATGTATACGTCGCGGACACCAGTCCGCAGAAGTTGTTCGATCACAAAACCCATTTCTTCGCCGGTCATATCATCGATATTGCATTCAATTTTATAAATTTCGTTCACACTACTCAAATGATCCAATTCACCTATAAATAATCGTTGCAACGAACCTCCAACCCAATTATTGCTCTTTAAGCCACGACCGATAGACTTAATTTGCATCATCGGCTGAAATCTAAACTCATTTACAAAATGGGCTAAACAGGCGGCACCAGGCGCTGTCCAAAGTCCAACTTGAAGAATATTTACAGACGGACAGATCTCACTAAAAAATTGATTTAAGACAGCCACAAAGCGCGAGGGATGATTCACCTCGCCGCGTTTTCTTTCAATCCCTCCCTCAACCGACTTTTGAATGGGAATTGGCATCTGGTATTGAAGTGATGTGTCAATCGGCGTATGGACATTCAAAGGAGAAGCAATGATGTAATCCACATCTAGCTCATGCAATATAAAACAGATACATACTATGCGTATTAACTCATTCATTGTATATATGGACTGGGAGGTTACATCTAAGCCAGATTGCTTTTCAACAGCAGATCTTATTTTGCACACGATTTGGCATACCTCTTGAACATCTTTTCTGACAGCTGCAGAAATCGACAATCCTTTCAACCAAGCAGCTAAATCCAGTGTCATCAGACCTTCAGTTTCTGCTTGATCTATACGGAGACCAGTGACCCACATATTCTCTTCTTGTATTTTTTCTGTTGCAAAATCTATATCTGTAAAACCGATAGATTTTAGACGTTTAACCATTGCAGATGAATCTGGACACAGATCCAAAAGGGCTGCTAATAAAAGATCATCAGCAACCCCTTTATCTGCCTCAATAAATAAAATATTCATTAAAGACCTTCCATCTGATTAATTCTGCTTGCTAAAACCCCGGCGCCAAATCCGTTATCTATATTGACAACGGACACACCCGATGCACAGGAATTGAGCATCGACAAAAGGGCGGACAGACCATTAAAGTTAGCACCATATCCGACACTTGTAGGCACTGCGATCACGGGCACATCAACAATACCTCCGATGACACTAGCAAGAGCGCCTTCCATGCCAGCTACAACAATCACTACCCTTGCCCGGGAAATAATATCTAATTTATTGAGCAGTCGGTGCAGTCCGGCAACGCCCACATCATACATCCGTTCGACATGATTACCCATGAGTTCTGCTGTTATTGCCGCTTCTTCACAGACACCGATATCGCTTGTCCCGCCGCTGGCAATTAAAATGTTGCCAACAGATTTACGTTCTTGCATGGGATTGACGACAGCCACGCGAGGGGCTTCGAAATATTTAAAAAGATCTGCTGATATGACTTTTTCCAAATATTTTGCTTTTTTCTTGGAAAGTCGCGTAATTAAGAGATCTTCTTCTCCCTCTTCCAACATCTTCTTGACAATTCGTTCAATCTGTTCCGCCGTCTTAGACTCACCGTAAATCACTTCGGCAAGACCTTGCCGAATTTTACGATTCTGGTCAATAACAGCATCGCGCACCTCGATGAAAGGAGCCATCTGTAGATGCTTATATGCATCTACTACTTCAATTTTTCCCAATTTGACGGCTTCCAACAATTGAATGACATCAGTTTGCATCGCAATAACTCCGTTTAAAAAATTAGCTATCGGACAACGCTGTCCGATCACAGCGCTGTCCTGTAGCCAAAAGTTTTGCTAAATTAACTTACTACTATAATAATATGCCAGTCGAATTACATATCAACTTTTTTATCTTTTTCTATGTCATCCCTTGGGTCGTAACGCTCAAGCTCAGGGACAATATATTCTTCCAAATATTGGGTGATAGGCAGATGCTGAGGACAAACCTTCTCACACTTTTTACATTTTATACACGACGATGCATGTCCTCTGCCCCGCTCGATCATACTGGCATAGTAGAACGCCTGGGTTCTGACTGGATTAATTGTACTGTCCTTTTGTAGACGAACGTAATCATTATAAAGGGCAAAATTATCTGGAATGGCGATCTGCATCGGGCATTCACTTTCACAGTACCGACAGTATGTACAAGCGATCGGTGTGTTGCTGTTGATGATTTCAACCACTTGATCAAGTATCTTATATTCTTCTTCATTGAGAGGCTTAAAGTTATTAAATGTTTCCATATTGTCGTCTAGGAATTCCATTTTAGGCATGCCCGCCAAGACAACTCGCACGCCGGGCAAACTACCGACGAAGCGATAGGCCCACGAAGCAACGGACGCATCAGGATTGTAATCTTTCATAAGTTTAACCGCTTCATCAGGAATTTCAGCCAAGGTACCACCTTTACATGCTTCCATGACGACGATGGGTTTATTATGCTTAACAGCAACTTCATAAATTTCCCGAGAGCGGATGCCCGGATTTTCCCAGTCGATATAGTTCAACTGCAGCACGACAAAACTAATTTCCGGATGCTCAGTCAAAAGCATTTCTAAAAATTCTGGCGTATCGTGGACTGAAACACCAAACTCTCTAAACTTTCCTTCTTCCTGTTTCTTCAATAAAAATTCGAAGGTATCCCATTTTTTACAGATGTCGTAGGTTTCCTGACTAATGGCATGAACCAAGTAGAAATCAAAATAATCGACTTGACACTTCTGCAGTTGTTCTTCGAAAATCTCTTCCATATGCTCTTTTTGAGTCATAAATTTGATGGGCATTTTCGTCGACAGGAGAAAAGAGTCACGGGGATACCTAGCAACCAGAGATTTCCCCAAAGCCACCTCCGATAGTTGACCATGATATATATATGACGTGTCAAAATAGTTGAATCCATTTGCCATGAATTTATCAATCATCGCGTCCAATGTCTCATAGTCGATATCCATTTGATCATTATTTAAAATAGGCAGTCTCAAACCGCCAAAACCGAAGCGTTTACCAAAATCTATTTTTTTATCAATGGCCATAGTATCTCTCCTTCTTGGAAAATAAAAATCACTCAATCTAGACCGTTCGGTTGTTCACCGTTGAATTTTGAATGTTTCTTAAGGCTGCGACGCAACAGCTCAAGGGCAGAATTTTGATTATCTTTAAGACAACAAAAACTTAAACGAGCACTTAAAATTCTCTTAATGTCGATATCTTTATAAACAATGCGTTCATTTGTAAAATGGCGAAAATGATCAGGCACTAAGGCTATGGCTTTATCAATTTCCAGCTGAATAATTACATCTTCGGCGTGGGAACAGAAACGAATCTTATTTTCTATAAATCCAACTTTCCTGAGAAATTTAAGCAATTCCGAATGGGTTTCCTGTTGGCGGCTGGCAGAGAGCATATAGCATGTTTCTGCAAATAATAATTCAGCCGGCACTTGCTCCATAGAAGCAAACGGGTGTAAGGCATTGACCGCTAAAATTAAGTGCATATTACAAAGATCATAGACTTCAAGTTCATCATCATTTTGAAAATCACGTGGCCAGCACACCGCCACATCAAGATCACGAGTTTTTAACTTATCCCGCATAAAATTAGCAGGCAAAATCATTATGTTTAACTGCACTTGAGGATAAGCTTCCTTGAATGCCTTTAACTCTGGAAGAAAATATTGTCCATCAAAATAACTCGTAAATGCGATATTAACCTCACCGGAATATCCAGAGTCAATATTGCGGCACTCTTTGGTAATGTTGTCGTAACTGCGCAAAATTTGCAAAGACCATCTATAAAAATCTTCCCCTGCTCTAGTTAATCCAATGACGCGATTATTGCGAACGAACAGCTGAAAACCAAGTTCTTCCTCTAATTTTGCGATCGCTAAACTAATCGCCGACTGAGAGACAAAACATGCCTTGGCAGCCTGCGTAAAACTCAACGAGTTTGCTGTCTGAATAAAATATTCTAAACTACGTAGATCCATGATTGAACTCATTTTTATTTATAATTGCGCCCGAGTGAACAGGATTTGCCCATTTTATTCGCTCGGACGCAACTACTTATAAGCGTAGTAATTATAGGTCGCGTCTTCCTGCACCAGAGTGGGCAATAGACGACTGACCGTGGGCATAAACATAACCCATACCGCCGGCGACATACATGCACAGTCCCGTCACATATGATGATAAATCCGAAGCAAAGAACAATGCAGGACCTGCCACATCTTCCGGCAACCCGGTGCGCTGCATCGGCACTTCAATGTTGGCAATACCCTGTAGCATAGCTTCTCTTTCAGGACCGGCTTCCATCAGCTCATCCCAGAACGGCGTGATAATTGGACCCGGTTTAATACAGTTGACACGAATGCCAAAGCGAGCTAGGTCCATTGCTAGATTTACTGTCAACGATTCACAGGCTCCCTTTGCCATATGATATTCGTAAGCGGGAGCCGTTGGATTGAACGCGCCGTTTGACGAACAGATGATGATCTTGCCACTCTTTTGTTTTTTCATATGTGGTACGACAGCGAAACAGGTGTAGTACGTACTCCACTGATTGACCGCCGTGGTTTTTTCTAGAACTTCTTGTTGGGATAGATTGGGATCGCCGTCAAAGGTTCTGCCGGCATAAGCGGCTAAAATATCGATGCGACCATAGTCGGCGATAATCTTTTCCACCAGCTCATCGACCTGAGCCCGATCGGCTATGTCGGTAGGTCCATAGAAACGAGCTTCTCCACCTTCTGCTTTAATTGCTTCTAATACCCGCTCCGCTTTTTTGGGATTTGTGCCGCTTATAATAACTTTTGCACCTTCAGCCGCATATAATTTAGCAGTTGCCTCTCCCATACCGGATGTACCGCCGGTAACTAAAGCCACTTGATCTTTTAACATATCTTTCATGAATAGTAACCTCCGTGATATTGATCAATCTAATTTTTTGATCTTGATTATTGATCCTCAACGATCAGAATTTAAACATTTCAAATGAATTTAATTTTAATTAAGTGTATGTACTGGTTAGTGTATGTACTGGTTAGAACAATGTCGCAAATTATTCCGCAGCTGAATCAGCTTTTAATTTTGCATCTTTTTGTAATTGTCCTTTGGGACCTAACTCAGGCACTAAGATACCGCCAGTCACCAGACCGATGGCACAGAGCACTGCAAAGGCAATAAAAATGCCATTGTAATTTGTCTGAAACCACTGGGCAATAGCGATAGGCAATACGAAGGTCAACACACCTTTGATTGTCTCCATCGCGCCCGATGCAGTGCCGATATATTCCTGTGAAAATTGTCCTGTGAGGGGCACGAGAGGCGTCCGACCTGCCGTTAAGCCAATGCCTCCACCGATAATCAGTCCACCTAGGATCATAAAAATCCATGTGTTAACACCCAGCGGTGTGAACCAAGCTAGCAAATAACCAATAGCGCCACCCGTGAAACAGATGATTGTCACGACATTGTAACGCTTGATGACCCCCATTAAATAAGTACCTAAATAGCCGCCACCGAGCAGTGATAAGTTAATCACCATGCCCATCATTGAAGCAGCAGATGGATCTAATCCTTTAGCTATAAATGCGTTAATGCAGTAAGAGTTAATTAATAGAGTTGAACCTACCGCACAGGAATAGGCAATAGCCAGCATCCACAGATAGGAACTTTTAAAGACAACGGCGAATCCACCTTTAGGCGGACCCGATGTCGGCATCGCATAAGGTCCTTCCCCGCCTATAAAGATCCACATCACCCACAACAGCGTATAGGCGATGGCAATCAGTAACAGTGAATTCCGTAGTCCCAACAAACTGGCAATCAGGAAGGCCGCAGCTGATCCAATACCCGCGCCGGCGGATTGAAAAGCAAAAGCAACAGATACTTTATCTTTGGTAAACCAAGTATCCAAAACTTTGGCAGCTGCAACTTGGCAGACACCAACGAAAAACGATGCCAAGAATGTCAAAATAACGACGATGGTGTAATTGGTGACAAATACTCGAATAAAGAAGAATATGACGCCAATGACCATAGCATATAGTATTGTTTTACGTGGACCTTTGCGGTCAAGCATCGGACCGAATATGAGTCCGGCAAAAAGACCGACCAACGATGTGACCGATGCCAAAGTTGTCAATCCAGCCTGTCCAATTCCATAGATCTCCATGGTGTCTTGAGCACTGGCGGGAAAAACAATGAGATTAAACGTCATGATGATCATAAATAAAGTAAAAAATGCAGTTATGATCCAGGCGTTTCCGGTTGATTGTTTTTTCATTTTTAGCATCACCTACTTTCTAAAAAGATAAATTGACACAATTTCTCTAGCTGCAGCTCAAGATGCATCGACATTAGAAATTAGTATAAAAATTCATCTAACCAGACTGACCAGAATTGAAAACATATGTCATCATTCGAATTACTTATAATATAGGGCAACACAGTAGACACTGCAAACAATTATAACCATATAAAATCAATATAATTATGCAAATTGTACAATTATAAATGAATTTTTAATTGAAAATAGACAGTAAAAATTTAGGATTATAAGTTTTACTTATAGTGAATCTTGTTCTATAAATAATCTGAATAATGGCACAAAGACTTTGAACAAGATTTTCTAAAAATAAAAAGCAACCTCTTTTCTGATGGTTTCAGAGGTTGCCTATTTCATCTATAAAGTCCTGCCAGGCGTCTATAGTAGAATTTCCTTTAAAAATCGCGCAGATCGCTCTACACCTTCTAGCTCGTCCATCGAACGATCTCCAACTTCCAAACTAATGACACCATCGTAACCGTTGAGCTTCAATCCCGCTAAAAATTGAGACCACCACAGACGATCATGACCCGCTCCCACAGCTACATAATTCCAGCTCCTGTCTGTCGGTGGCTCGCTGTCAGCCGCTAATTCAATTAGAGTGTCTAGGGCCGCCTGTTCTGTTTCGATGCGCGTGTCTTTGGCATGAATGTGATAGACAAGGTCCTCCTTCGCCATTTGTTTAGCCATTTGCAAGGGATCACCGCCCATGTAAAATGTATGACTCGGGTCAAGATTAATACCGATCATCTTACCGACAGACTCCCTCAAACGACGAATTGTTTTATGATTATGGACCAAAGTATTGGGATGATTTTCTAGAGCAATGTAGCGAATGCCATGACACTCTGCTCTATGTACGGCTTCCTTCCACCAAGGTATAGCGACCTCATTCCACTGATATTCAAGAATTTCGGTAAAAACTGGCGGCCAGGTGTTGGTCACCCAAACAGGATATTTGCCCTCCCGTCCGCCTCCCGGCAAACCACTCATCATGACAATTTTTTCCACACCTAATAACTCCGCCAGTTCAAACGTCTTGTAGACAACCTTTTCCTGTTCTTTGCCTCGCAGATTAGGTTCTAAATGATTTCCGGAACAATTCAAAGCTTCTATCCGCAAACCTCGACCTTCAATTTTAGCCAACAGGACACTGCGTGCTTCCGCAGACTCCAGAAGAAGATTCAAATCAATGTGAGCGGGACGTGACCAATTTCCTGTGGCAATTTCCAACGCATTTAATCCCAGTCTGCTCGCATGATCCAGCATCTCGTCTAGCGAAAAGCTTCCTAGACATTCAGTATATAACCCTAAATACATAGCTTATTCCTTTAAATTTTTTGCCACACACCGCTTTCCGCACTAATGCTGGCTGCTTCTATGACCTGCTGAACCCGATAGCCGTCGTCGATTTGACCAGCACCTAAGATATCTTTCCCTAAAATTGCATTTTCAAAAGCTTGCATCAAACTGGGTTCATGGCGGGGCGGTATATCATATGGCGCGAAGGTATGATCAATAGGTGTAAATTGGTAGCGATCACAGTAGAAGTCACCGCTACAGACCTCAATTTTTTCTTGAGCCTTTTCTAATTCATAAACCAATGACCCCTGTGATCCATAAATTTCATACCGCTGATAATTAAATCGTCCATAGGCCAAGCGGGAAAATGAACAAGTCACAACGGCTCCACTCTGCATACGCAGCACCGCATTAAAATAGTCATCGGTATCCACCGGCATCATACCGTAACCCTGGGGATTAGCTCGCTCCGGAACAACAATTCCACCCATACCCCAAACACTCTCAACCTCGCCTGCCAACAGACGAAGGCTGTCAAACGTATGGGCACCCAAGTCGCCTAGGGCACCTGTACCAGCCTTTGATTTTTCAAAGCGCCACGTGCGCGGAGGAATCGGTCTTGGATAATGGGCATAAATGGAATAAATATGTCTTATATCCCCAAGAACCCCTTGATTCACCAAGTCTTTGAGGTAACGGAAGCCGGGATAAAAGCGATACGAAAAGCCAATGATATTGGGCAAATTCTTCTTCTCACTTTCTGTTTTCATTTCCAAAGCTTCATCTAACGTCATCGCAATCGGCTTTTCAAGATAATATGGTTTACCCGCTCGAATAACGTCCATGAGAATGTCGTGGTGTAAAAAGTTTGGTGTCACAATTATGACAGCATCAATGTCCGCCGCGACGATCGCTTCTCGATAATCGGAACAAATGCGACACCCCTCTTCGCCATAATTCGCAGCCATATGTTCCGCTGCCGTTTGGTTTATGTCACAGACCAACCGCAATACTAAATGGTCTGTCTGAGCCATTGATCTCATGTGGGTGCACGCCATGCTCCCCGCCCCAATAAGTGCCACACCAATTTTATTGACTGCCATAAGTGCCTCCAGATAATTTTTTAGTCAACGTCATTTCGCGTCTGCTGTCGTGATCACATTCGCCTCACTGCCCA
The DNA here is from genome assembly GCA_012520525.1 of Clostridiaceae bacterium. Classification (GTDB taxonomy): domain Bacteria; phylum Bacillota; class Clostridia; order Saccharofermentanales; family Fastidiosipilaceae; genus JAAYOA01. Next base: position 13,582 of record JAAYOA010000011.1, read on the forward strand.
GAATATGTTCAATCACTACACTACCTCTTTTAGTCCCCACCTTGACGGACACTTGACGAATGATATCCATGCAATCCATCAAATCAGATCGCGGAATCCCGCGGTCTGAACGAACCGAAACCAGAGGATAACATCCCCCTTCAACCTTGACAGAAGTACTGAGGATGCGAAGCGGATTAGTAAATTCAGTGCGGGCAAATTCCACGCCTCGAGGACAGCCATAACCGGTAAATTCTACAATTTTATCCCCCTCAAAGGTCGCGGTAATCTCGCATCCCTGAGGACAAACCGTACAAATAATTCTCTTTTTCAAACTGGTCGCCTCCTTTATTGAGGTAGAACATTTATTGTTATTTCTGGACCTACTAAATCGGCCGTAGGAATACAAACTGCTTCCATTTCACCCGGATTGACCCGCAGGTGCGACTTCATCCATACAATCTTTGTTCCATCGGAGATTTGTAGATCGACATGCTTGGCAGGTTTTGTCACTCGAAAATAAAGCGTTGACTTGCCACTTCTCTGTCTAATCACACTCGGACAGACGTAGCGCACCATGTGGCCAGCCTGCACAGGAATCAGCTTAGAATCTGATGGCAATTTGCCTAGTGCATAAAGAGCCGCATTTTCCCCGGCAAGTTCACTTTCTACTGATACATGATCAACCAGATCATTGACATGTAAAACGTTGCCACAACAAAATATACCTGGCACACTTGTCTGCAAATCGCTGTCGACCACCGGTCCGCCCGTCACGGCATCAAGTTCTATGCCTGCATTGCGACTCAACTCATTTTCCGGAATCAAGCCCACCGAGAGCAATAGCGTGTCGCATTCGATGCGCTCCTCACTTGCTAAAACCGGATCATTCTTTTCATCTACCGCTGCCACATAAACCGCTTCCACGCGGGGATAACCTTCCACCCGCGTGACGGTATGAGACAGCAGAAGCGGTATGTCAAAGTCATCTAGGCATTGCAATTTATTGCGAGTCAAACCGCTAAGATAAGGTAATATTTCGACAACACCTACGACTTCAACGCCTTCTAATCTAAGTCTTCTAGCCATGATCATGCCGATGTCTCCAGAACCAAGAATCAGCACTTTGTTACCAATCATTTGATTCTGTATATTGATCATGCGTTGTGCCGCACCAGCTGTGATCACACCCGCCGGGCGACTGCCCGCTATGATAAGATTTCCCCGTGTACGCTCCCTGCAGCCCATGGCTAAAACGATAGATTTTGCATTAATGAGACTTTCGCCTCGCGGACTTAGACACCGCAAAATGTTGCCCTTTTCAATGGCGAGCACTGTTGTATCAAACGAAAACTGAACACCCAAGTCCACCGCCTTATCATAAAAACGGGCAGCATATTCAGGACCTGTCAGTTCCTCGTCAAAATAAGCAAGCCCAAAACCAGGATGAATACATTGTTGTAATATCCCACCGGGTTCGCAATCTCGCTCGATTAGCCAAACTTTCTCTGCCCCTGCTTCTCGGGCAGAACTGGCCGCAGCTAATCCCGCTGGACCAGCGCCAATCACTGCCACATCACAGGTATACTCAATCATTGAGATACCTCCTTTCGTGTCGCCCTGACGACCGGATTGGAACCTGGATCGCTCTTGATCACGGCATCGTCCGTCAGCCCAAGTTCTCTCGCTAAAATTTGAATGACTTTTGGTCCGCAAAATCCACCTTGGCAGCGTCCCATCCCCGCCCTCAGGCGGCGCTTGATGGCATCTATACTGCGAGCAGGAATCGGGCTACGTATGGCCTCGATAATTTCACCCTCAGTCACCGATTCACAGCGACAGATGATGCGGCCATAGCTGGGATCTTCTGTTATTTTTCGAGCTCTCTGCCCAGGCGACAGATCGACCATTCTTTGGATGCCTTTGCGAACTGGATTAAAGTCATCCCTCAGACGCATCTCAAGACCGACCTGACCCAACGTGTGAGCGACGTATTTGCCAATTGCGATCGATGCTGTCAAACCTGTAGAACGCACGCCAGAAATATTAAGATAACCCGCAAGATCATCATAGACATCAATATTAAACCCCGCCGGCACCCTATTGGGTCGTAAACCGCTAAACTGGGTGATTGTATCGCCGATCCGAATATCCGGCACCAAACGCCTTACGTCCGCAGCGACACTTGCCAAACCTTCGGTACTGGTATCATGATTAGTTTTATCGCTCAAATCCTCCGCCGTAGGACCCAACAAAAGATTGCCGTGGATCATTGGACTGATCAGTTTACCCTTGGTTCTCTTAGTAGGAATGGGCAAGACGATCCGCTTGACTTTGCACGGTGTATCTCTATCTAAAATATAAAACTGGCCGCGTCTTGGATTAACTTTATAATCTGCTTTTCCCGCCATGCGAGCGATCTCTTCGCAATACAGACCGCTGGCATTGATGATCCAGTTCGCTAGGAACTCTCCTTTTGTTGTTTTAACACCAACAATGGCATCCCCCTCCCGAATGAGGTCGAGAACCTTTGCTTCTAGAATTAATTTTGCACCGTTCTGCACGGCATTTTCGGCAAGAGCAACCACATATACAAAGGGATCAATGATGGACTCTCGCGGAATAAATAGACCGCCCATGACACGAGGATTAAGCATCGGCTCCATATTTAAAAGATCTTCGCCAGAGCGATATTCCACATCATAGACGCCATTTTGGAAAGCTTTTTCTTTTATAAAAGGTAGTTGTTCAAATTGTTCTTCGTTGAAAGCAGGTAGAATGGCACCAATGCGCTGAAAAGGCACATCCAAGGATTTACACAATCGGTCATACATTGGATTTGCGGCTACAACCAAGCGGGACTCTAATGTGCCCGGACTAGCATCGTAACCTGTATGAATAATGGAACTGTTCGATTTTGAGGCATCGCCTCCCACATCGGTATTTTTATCGAGAAAGGTGACCTCTAAATCATACTTGCTCAGTTCTCTGGCTATAGCGCACCCAACAGCGCCTGCTCCAATGATCAGCACGCTTGTTCGTTTCAATGCAAGTTCCTCTTTTCTTTGTTTTATCTGATTGTGATATTCTCACCGGTCTCCGAATCAAAAATATTAATCATCGAACGCTGCAAACCGACACGTATGTCTTTACCCTCAAATTCTCTGTCTGTAAGGGGCGACAAAATGCGCACCGGCGTCGTTCCTGAGTGGCATTTCAAGAGTAACTCTTTGCCCAGTGGTTCGACGTATTCAACGTGTACACGCACTGTATTGCCCGGCACATCTTGATCATCATAAAAAATAAAGTGATGGGGACGTGCACCAAGAGTTACCTTAGAACTTGTCAGACGATCGACATCCACCATTGCCAGAGGCAAACTGATGTCGTCTTGATCATTCTTAAACTTGACTTTGTCACCAAAAACCTCGACCTCTCCTTCTAAAAAGTTCATCGGCGGACTGCCAATAAATGAGGCAACAAAGAGGTTTTTGGGCATGTCATAGAGGCTGTTAGGATCCGCATATTGTTGTACAATGCCGTCGTCGATGACAGCGATCTTATTGGAAATAGCCATAGCTTCATCCTGATCGTGGGTGACAATAATTGATGTCAGACCTAAATCTGCCTGTAGCTTTTTTATTTCATCGCGAATTTCCAACTTCAAGCGCGCATCAAGATTGGACATCGGTTCATCCAACAGCAAAATGTTAGGATTTTTGACCAGCGCTCGGCACATAGCAACCCGCTGCTGTTGTCCACCTGACAATTGACCTGGCATGCGATCTAACAACTCGGTAATTTTTACCATTTCTGCCACTTCCCGCACCCTTCTATCGAGTTCATTTTTGGGCACACCTTTCTGTTGACGAATGGGAAAGGCAATGTTTTCATACACACTCAAATGGGGATACAGAGCGTAGCTCTGAAAGACCATGCCGATGTTCCGATTCTTTGGTTCCACATTGTTGACGAGGCGGTCTCCAAAATAAATATTGCCTTCGGTCGGCCGGTACAAGCCACAAAGTAACATTAGTGTAGTACTCTTTCCGCAACCGGAAGGACCAAGTAGCGCTACAAAATCCCCTTGATTGATCGTCAGATTAAAATTTTGAATAGCGTATGTTTTTCCACCATCATAGGATTTACTGACATTTTCCAAGCGAATCAATGGTTTTGATTTCGTCTGTTCACTCAATTTTTAATCCCTCCTTGCTGGACACTCAGTAATGTTTTTTGCGAAATAGAAAACAGAATTACTACAGGTATTACATACAACAAGCTGGCTGCAGCTAAAATGCCGAAGGGAACAGCAATTTTTCCCTCGTTGTTCAAGGTCATGCCGATAAAGGTCGACATCGTGGTCGATTTACCTATAATAAACAGATTCAATAGAATATATTCGCCCCAACCGGATAAAAATGAATTGATCAAAATAACTGCCGCGCCCGGCTTGACAACAGGAATGATAATCTTGGTAAATGTCTTAAAGCGGGTGGCACCGTCGACAATTGCAGCCCACTCAAGTTCCCATGGCACATGATCAAAAAAGCTTTTCATCAGCCAAATTGTTCCCGGTAGACTCATGCCAACTTTAATAAGTATGACTCCGAAATAACTGTTCATCAGTCCAAACGCATTTAGCACATAAAAGAAACCGATCAAAAGTGCAACTGTAGGAAACGCGTCCAGAATAATCATCAGTTTTGTTAAAAGCGGACGACCGGGAAACTTCGTGCGAGAAATGGCATAAGCAGTGGGAATCGTCAAAGCTAGCATCAGGATGGCTGTACCAGATGCGAACAACAAGCTTAGACCAAATGACTTCCAGACAACGGGTAAAACAAGACCTCTAAAATAGGGCGTTTCTTTCCACATAAAAGACCAATTGGAAAGGGTAAATTCGCCGGTGTTTGTAGTGAATGCCCGTGCTACCAACCAAGCATATGGAATGACGATGATCAGAGAGAAGATGCTCAACAGAAAAATATATCTCCAAGCACCTTTGACTTGATCTTCACGTTTTTTTATTAACACACATTCACCCCCTATATATCCATACGTGGGTCTTGCAATTGTTCATTGACCTTGAAAACGCGCAGGACCAACAGTCCTAGAAGGGCAGACATCGCGACCAAAACCACAGCCAGAGCCGCCCCCATGCCGAATTTCTTTAAATTAAATGCATTTTGGTACACGTAATAAGCAAAGGTCGTCGTCTTTCCGGCTGGTCCTCCTTTCGTCAAAAGGAAGATAATTTCGTATGTACAGAAATAGATTAAAACACTCCAAAGTGTCTTCTGGGTTATAGGCCAACGCAGATAAGGCAACACGATTTTTCGGCAAATATAAAGTGGTGATGCACCGTCTACTCTGGCAGCTTGAATAATGTGAAGCGGAATCTGGCGCACCGCCGCTGAAAACAGAATAATCGAACTCGATGCCGACGTGATAACAACAGCTAAAAATAAAATTTGTTGTGGATAGAGAGCAAACCAGGTAATCGGTTCAAGTCCGAACCAAGAGCGCACGATATTCATTAAGTGGTAATCCGTCGGACCGAATACGTAATTCCAAATAAATGCGTACACAACCGATGGTGTCAAGCTAGGCAGTAACCAAATAATCCGGAAGATGATACCAGCATTTTCTTTTCGATAGATGGTGTCGAGATAAAATGTCGTAATTACTGTTATAAATATTGAGCTCAACACACTGCAAATTGTTCCCAAAATAACAAATATGAATGTGCGCAGGATGATAGTTTTTAGGGCGGGATCAGCAAATAGTCGGGCATATGTTTTAAATCCGATAAAGTTCCACTCTAGGGTCAATCCCATATCAGTAAATGACATGACGAACATGATTAAGATGGGAACAATAACGAATAGACCTGTCAGGACAAAAAATGGAGACATAAGCATAAATGGAAAGCGCTTGCTCCGACGTCTCGCCTTGCGATCTTCTTTTCGGTCGATCTCCGCTATGGTCGGTTGTTTCATGAGAGACTCCTTAAATTAGAGAGAAAGAATCCTGTCGCTCCATTCAATCCCGCTGGAGCGACAGGCATGAGCTTTCTTCTGCAGCGTGTAGACAAATGCTCGCTTATTCTTCTATGTAACCACCTTCGCCAATTTTGAACTTAACATCTTCAATAAAGCGATCGACAATGTCTTCAACCGGTTCGTCGGTCATTTCGGTAGCTTGAATGGCCGCAAAGAATGTTTCATCTCCATAGAGATAGTCGAACATATCTGTATTCCCTTCTTGAATCATTGCATAGTCGACCATGTAAGTTGCGCTGTTCAAGAATTCATCTTCTTTATATTCTGGATAATCAGCCGTCTCTTGAGTCATAGCTAAATGACTGGTCTCAATCGTAGTATGCATCTGGATATCGGGATCTAAGACAAGTTCTAAGACACGATCAACATATTCTCTCATCTGAGGATCTTCAGCTCCTGCAGTAGTCACCATATAGAAGTGGGGACCAGACAGAGTGACAGGTGTATCACCTTCATTGACAACGGGGGGTAAAGTCATAATGAAGTTTTCATCCACATATTCAGGTGTGACACCGCCGGCAACAATCATGTCGTATTTATTCCAGACACCGCCATACCAGCAGAGGGTCTTTCCGTTTGGCTGCATATCACCTTCGACTGGATCCCAACCATAGGTTGTTATATCAGGTGGGCAGAGTCCCATCTCAACATTTTCACGTAAAAAGGTGAAGAAATTCATCAGCGCATCTTTTTGAATGACAACTTTGCCATCACGATATGAATCCGCTCCATTAATTATGGCCATCATACGGAATTCAGCACCATTGGTTGGACGATGGATGATGCCCCATTCACAAATATCTTTGTCAACCGCTTCCTTAGCTAAGTTCTGGAGATCGTTTTGAGTAAATTCACCGTTGAGGACTTTGTCTGGGAAAGCTGCAATGTCCTCTTCGGTCCACCCCAAAGATAACAAGTGATTTTTAAAGAACCATACTGGACGGGCTTCAATATCCTGGATGACACCGTAATAGTGATCATTATATAAGCCCATGTCCCGCAAGTTAGGGAAGACTTTTTGGTAAGCTTCACCAGCCATTAGCTCATCGTTATCCACGATAAACCCTGCATCTGCAAAGCGCACCACATCGACTGGATTACCAACGACGAGTTCAGGCATATCACCCGTTTTGTCCCACATGGCCAAGTTATTGGCCTTTTCTTTATCATCGACTAAAATATATTCAGCCGTGACAACGTCACTACTACCTTCCGCTTTGAGCTGCTCATTCAGGCGCTCAGCTGCGAGAATAATATTCTCTGCACGGGGTGCCTCGTCATTACATGCCACACGGATGTGATACGTATTTCCGTCCTCTCCGGACTCATCTTGTTGTGTGTCCGCTGCCGGTGTCGCACTTGTTTCACCGCCACCTTCTGCTGTTTCTTTTTCACCACTGCCACAAGCTGTCAATAATATAGCTAGGACAAGCGTAAACAGCGTGATCATTTCGCGAATGCCTTTTTTCATCGTTCTTTTCCTCCTTATAAATTAGCGGTTTTTACCACTTCCGAACTAAATCTATGTTTGGGATTAAATTCGCAAACCGTCCCAAGCCAATTGAATTCTTTCGCCGAAGCGTTCTTGCAAATAAGCTTCGTACTCATCGTGACTACAGCCAGAATGATGACTAATATGAGTGATATAAATCTTTGTAGTCTGAACAACACTACCTTGCTCAATTAAGCGTTCTACTGTTTCGCAAATAGAGTAGACATCCATGTGACCGTCACCAGGTGGGAGTCGTTTGAAGCCAAAAGTTCCTTCTAACACTAAATAATCAAGGGGTTTGCCACTCAAAACTGCGAATGTTTCCGGTAAAAATAATCCAGTATCGCAGGCGTAATATAAACGGATACCATTATTTTCAAATAGATAGTTAAGACTATATTCGTGATCCAAAAAGCCCTGATGATTACCTCGCATAGCAGTCACTTGATAATGAGGACCTAAGGAAAGCGTTTCATAAGCTTCAACGGTTTGTATCTTAAAAAGTTCTTCGCAAGCGCGCACTTGGCTGGTCAATTGTTTCTGTTGAGAATCAAGTAAAAACTGGGTAAATTGTGATATTCCGGCGGCGGCATCGGGAGTCATATAAAGGGTTGGAACCGGAGGTGTAGTACGTGACATATAAAGAAATCCGAGTCCAAAGTAATAAAAATGATCTTCATGAATATGGGTGATAAATATATTTTTTAAGTGACTAAGGTCAATCCCAAATAAGGCCGCTGCCGATAAAGCATCTGGACCAAAGTCTATGAGATTTTCTTGATCGAGGAGAAGGGCACTCCTGCGTCGCCGTTCACGAGAATCAGTCGAATTGCGTATTCGTTCACAAAAATCACAGCTACAAAAAGGATTAGGACAACATTCTGCCGCCGCCGTACCTAGGAATAACATTGAATCACTTCTTTCAAGCGCATATTAACATTCGGATTTTCTGCAAAAGCAACGGTGTTCATTTATTCTTTACTTTGAGTCTACATATACTGAATATCCATGTCAACGAAATTATTTTCTACTTAGAAAGTTTTTGTTTGTCTAATGTTAATTTAAGACTATTTTTGAGTTAAATTTTATCTATTTAGCAAATATTCATTTCGAAACGCAAAATAAAAACGGGGAAATTCTTCAGTTTTTCTATTTTGAAAAGACATATCATGTACTATACTTGTATGTATAAAATGATTAACTATTTAAGATGATTAGAATGGTCAGGGCAATTTATGGTTTTGGAATTAAATTCAAAGTCCGGAAAGCGTCAACAAGAAATTATTAATCAACTCGAGCGCGAAGGCTATGTACAAATATCAGAACTCAGCGAAGCGATGGGTGTAACACCCGTAACGATACGAAATGATCTTGATATTTTAGAAAAAGCGGGATATGCGCGTCGCATTCTCGGGGGAGCTATACTGCCGTTAACTAAAAATACACTGAGCAAGAAATCTGATCTGGAATATAATGTCGACTTGAAAATAGAGTTGGCTAGACTGGCCGCTAAATTGGTTAAAAATGGCGAGACATTGCTTATTGGATCTGGAACCACGACTTACTATTTTGCTCTAGAGTTAAAACAACACCAAAATCTAAATATTGTCACTAATTCCATACCTATTGCCGTAGCTTTCCACGCCGTACCAGGCTTTCGTACAATTCTGCTAGGTGGCAACGTCACAACTCAGCACCTCGATGCCTATGCCTTTACTTATGGTGATGAATCATATGAGCAGATGCGAAAATATCGCGCTGATAAAACATTTCTGTCTTGGGACGGAATCAGTGTAAACAGTGGATTCACGACCTACAATGTAGAGGAAGCAAACCTGAACAAATTGATGATGCGACACGCCGATCAAACAATTGTTATAGCAGACAGCACCAAATTTGGCAGAGAAACTTTTTCTCGAGTTGCCCCGATTGAAAGCGCTGATTATATTGTAACGAATCCCAACGCCGACTTAACCATACTACAAGCGCTACGCAACCGCGGTGTTAAAATTTTAACTAACACATCCGATTTAAAATAATTCTAAAAAATAATCTAAAAACCAATAAAACCCGAGTGTTTTCACTCGGGTTTTTAGTTGGC
>JAAYOA010000114.1 GCA_012520525.1 Clostridiaceae bacterium
ATTCGAACCCCCGACCTTCGGGTTATGAGCCCGACAAGCTACCAGCTGCTCCACTCCGCGGTATTATGGTGCTCATGACCGGACTTGAACCGGTACAGGTGTTACCCCGGCGGATTTTAAGTCCGCTGCGTCTGCCGATTCCGCCACACGAGCGTGACCTTTTTTAAGGTACGCTAAATATATTACCGGTTAATCGATTGAATGTCAAACATATTTTTTCTTCCTCTGTTAATATATTATGAATAAAGAACTGTGCTTTGTTTGGTCGAAAACAAAGCGCAGTTCTTTCCTAAAAATGCTATTTTTCAGAACTGAGATTAATTACATCCCTTCACCTTGTTCAGCATTGTCATATTCAGGCGGTTCTGGTGAAAAATCAACTCCTGGTTGACGACTATGAGCTTGGGGTTTATTTCTGTCATTGCGAGCTGGATTATCTGGATCAGCGGCTCGCTGTTCTGCGGTGGTATTTGCCACGTAAATAGCTTCAAATTCATCGCCATCAATCTTTTCTTTTTCCATCAAAGCGTTCGCGATCGCATCTAAAGCCGGTCTACGCATTTTTAACAAGTGAAGCACATGATTATATGCACCATCAATAATCACTTTCACTTCTTCATCAATTACACTAGCGAGCTCATTACTATAATTCTTTACATGACCATAATCCCGTCCGAGGAACACCTCGTCATCGTCACCATTAAACGTCAGATTACCTAACCGTTCGCTCATACCATATTTTACTACCATATCCCGGGCAATCTTATTACATTGTTGCAAATCCGAAGCAGCACCTGTACTAATTTCACCTAATACAACTTGTTCTGCACCTCTTCCGCCAAGGGCGATAGCAATTTTATCTATTAATTGTTGTTTGGTTGCATAATAAGTATCTTCAAATGGTTTGTGGGCTGTATAACCGCCTGCCTGGCCGGCCGGTATGATTGATACCCGTTCTACTCGATCAGTCTGGGATACAGCACGTAAAATAAGAGCGTGACCAGCTTCATGGAATGCTGTCAAATAGCGTTCTTTTTCATTGATAACACGACTCTTTTTCTCCGGACCGATCATGACTTTAAAGACTGCTTCTGACACATCATTATAGAGAATTGTGGGAGCGTTGCGACGAGCAGCTAGAAGAGCAGCTTCATTTAACAGATTAGCAAGATCAGCTCCAGTAAACCCTGGTGTAATCTTAGCAATTTCTCCCAAATCAACACTTGAATCGAGGGGTTTATTGCGAGCATGAACTTCCAGAATTGCTTCTCGACCAACGATATCAGGTCTATTAACCACAACTCTACGGTCAAAGCGTCCGGCACGCAGCAACGCACTGTCTAAAATATCAGGGCGGTTAGTTGCTGCCATGACAATTACATTCTCCTTAGGTCCAAAGCCGTCCATTTCTACGAGCAACTGATTGAGTGTCTGCTCACGTTCATCATGACCACCACCGAGACCTGCACCTCGCTGACGTCCAACGGCATCAATCTCGTCAATAAAAATGATTGAAGGAGAATTTTTCTTAGCCGTTTCAAAGAGATCTCGAACTCTGGAAGCACCGACACCGACAAACATTTCGACAAAGTCAGAACCAGAAATCGAATAAAAGGGAACATTGGCCTCGCCGGCAACAGCTTTAGCTAATAAAGTTTTACCCGTGCCAGGAGGTCCTACTAACAAAATGCCTCGCGGAATACGAGCACCTAACCTACTATATTTGTCCGGATTCTTCAAAAAGTCGACGACTTCCTCAAGTTCTGCTTTTTCTTCATCAGCACCAGCCACATCTTTAAATGTAGTGTCGTTATCACCGGTTTCGAACATTTTAGCGCGACTCTTGCCAAAATTCATTGTATTTCGACCGTCCGCACCTTGTCGAGTAAACATCGTATACAAGAGGAAGCCAAATACAACAAAAATTAAGACAGACATGATGGTACTAATCCAAGCATTCATGTCCGTCGGCTGAATATAATTATATTTCAACCCATGATCAACTCGCGCATTTTCCAAATGCTCTAACAAAGATGTCATCCAGTAAGGTGAAACATCCTGTTTGATGACGATATCCCCATTTTCATTGCGCTCTTTAAGTCGCATCTCCAATGTGGTACCTCGGATATTGACCTCTTCCACTTCATCTTGATCGATCTTTTCAATTAACTCCGAATAAGATTGAGTCATTTGAGCTGAATTATTAGAGTAAAGAAAAGACATAGCTAAAAGAATGATCAGTACAATACCATAAAATGACCATCCTCCAAACCGTCTATTTTTATTGCCGGAGCGATTGTCGTTTTTATTCGCCATTCGCGCCCTCCTTCGCACGATCGGCAAGTATGCAGACATCGGGTAAATTGCGATACTCGCCATTATAGTCTAATCCGTACCCGACTACGAATTCATTAGGGATTTCCATCCCTTTATATTTTACTTCTATGTCAATTTGACGGCGGGACGGCTTGTCGAAAGCTGTACAAAGCTCCAAACTTGCCGGATTCCTCGTCGACAGAAATTCCATAAGTTTATTAAGCGTTAAACCTGAATCAACAATATCTTCTACTATCAGAACATGACAACCCGATATATCTTGATCAACGTCCTTTAAAATCTTTACTACACCTGAAGTCCGTGTGCGACTGCCGTAACTTGACATTGACATAAAATCAATTCTCACGGGTACAGTGATATAGCGCGCCAAATCAGCTAAAAAAACATAGGCGCCCTTTAAAACACCAATTAAGATTATCTCTTTTCCGGCATAGTCTTTAGAAATTTGCTCTCCAAGACGACGACACATGGCCTGCAGTTCTTCTGCAGAAATCAATACTTCTTTAACATATTTGGTCATGTCAACTCCATTCAGGCCAAATTGATTACCGGATTTTAGCATTAAATTTACTTGTAAATGTCGATCCAGACGAAATATCAATTCTTATTTTTGTTTCATTATTAGCCTTAAACAAATTTTTTGATTTATTTGTAACATCTTGACATCCAAAAAAACCAACAATTTGTTTTTCTCCAGCTATGGCAACGAGTCCAATGCGATCTCGCCAACTGCGCGGCAATCCGTATTCATTCATTATTTGTTTTACCTTTCGGGTAGATCGATGTGGCCTTATAAATCGATCTCCTGGCCGGCGGGAACGAATATGAATATCATCCTTTAATTCTACACTGAACTCAATCCACAGTTG
>JAAYOA010000115.1 GCA_012520525.1 Clostridiaceae bacterium
AACAAAAATGAAGTGCCACAGCGTGGATGAAAGCGACTGAAAAGACGCACGTTTTCCACTGTTAAAGGCATATCGTGTTCATAACAAGCAATTGTTTTGTGTTCCGCTCCATGGTATTGCCATGTCCTAGCGATATCTTTGGAACGGCTGGTCAGCCATATATATACGACCAATATAATAACTCTAACAATTCCTTCAATTAAATTGAGAAAAAGAGCATTGCCATAATGTTCCCTTGTCATGCCAGTGAGATGCATGATTCCTGTCGTTAGCAAGTTTGGTAAAAAAACAAATAGACCCACACCAAGTAAAAGACTTAAGGTGAGTACAGCGGCAATCGCTCCTTTTCCAATAACAGATTCCTTTTCTTCACAAGCAACCGAACGCTCTTCAGCTAAACCATCACTCGATGCTTTTTCTGCAGCCTTGTTTTGAGCGCAATTTCCACTCCCGTCTTCTTCAGGTTCGCTAAGTTCAGCCGAACGCAACATCGCCTTCATACCAACTGAAAGTTGACCAATTAACTTGACTGATCCTCGCAAGAGAGGAATATTACCTAATTTCCCATATTTTTTTGTAGGTTTTTCTTCACGATGTAATGTACCATCAGGAAGTCTGACTGTCATTGCCGTCTTTTCAGGACCAATCATCATTAGTCCTTCAATCAGCGCCTGTCCGCCTATACTTGTCTGTCTAACTTCTGGTGGCAATGAAATAGGTTTATCCATTTATGGTCTCCTTGGCATTTATTTTCATTGAAATCACACTACAAAATAAGTATTTCAAATAAAAAGGGGGATACAACATCCCCCTTTAACTACAAAATAAAACCAACGTAATATTAACGTCTATTCTTTTCCATACGGCGTTTAAATTTGTCAACACGACCGCCAGTATCAATTAATTTTTGTTTCCCAGTAAAGAAAGGGTGGCAATTTGAGCAGATATCAGCATTAATGCTGTCAACTGTGGAACGGGTTTGAAATGTGTTGCCACAAGCACAGCGAACCGTACAATCTTTATACTCGGGATGAATACCTTTTTTCATATCAATCAACTCCTCATCGCAAATATATGGCGCGTCCTCGCCTAGCGTCACGCATGCCATACAGGCTATACAACGTTGCAATTATACAGTCAATGAATCTAATTTGTCAAACCGATGCAATTTGTCCACCTAGTTGCCTTTTAGGATTCATCGTTTCGTGCAAGGTTCTGTCGTTTAAAGAAACATTTATAGAAGACACAAAATGATGATTATTGTTAGTTTTCATCAATAAACCCAGAATCATCTCTGTGACCGCCGCGGGTTCCATATTGCCAAACGCTTTCCGCATCGCCCATACAGCGTCTAATTCATCTTTAGAGAGCAGTAAATCTTCCCGACGCGTACCAGAACGAACAATATCTATGGCTGGGAAAATACGTTTTTCCGATAATTTACGATCTAAATAGACCTCCATATTGCCAGTACCTTTAAATTCTTCAAAAATGACCTCGTCCATTCTTGAACCTGTTTCAACCAGGGATGTCGCAACGATCGTCAAACTGCCACCTTTTTCAATATTTCGAGCTGCACCAAAGAAACGCTTTGGTCCGTTTAAAGCACCGGGATCTAAACCGCCGGATAAAGTTCTGCCAGTAGGATTGATAGTCAAATTATAAGCACGAGCTAAGCGTGTAATACTGTCTAATAAAATTACAACATCTTGACCTAGTTCTACCATACGCATGGCACGTTCCAAAACCAACTCGCTGATGCGAACGTGGTTTTCAGGTGTCTTATCGAAGGTGGAATATACCACTTCCCCCTTGATGGAGCGCTGCATATCAGTAACCTCTTCAGGTCGCTCGTCGATCAATAATACAATAAGATGTGCCTCAGGATTCTTGATACTAATTGCATTGGCTATTTTTTGTAACAGAATCGTCTTACCTGCTTTAGGAGGAGAAACGATCATGCCACGCTGTCCTTTCCCGATCGGTGCAACGAGATCAATAATACGGGTAGAAAACTCTGTCTTGGCCGTCTCTAAAACAAAGCGTTCGTTAGGATATATTGGTGTAAGACGTTCAAAATTAGGTCTCCGAACGACTTGATCGGCTGCCAATCCGTTGACACTGCTGACATAGGAAAGTGCTTGATATCGATCACTGTCTCGACGATGGCGGCAAGGTCCAGTTATATGATCTCCTTGACGCAGATTAAAGCGTCGAATAAACTGCGGCGACACATAAATATCATTGTTGCTTTGAATATAGTTTTCCGTTCGTAGGAAACCATATCCGTCAGGCATCAACTCAAGAATGCCACTAAAAATTTCTTGTTTTTCTTCATTTTTCTTAGATTTATCTTCACAGTCGTCATCTTGTTTTTCAGATTTTTCATCCTGGCGACTAGATTTCTCAGCGTTACGATCTGACTTGTCGGAATGGCGATCTATTTTGTCACTCCGGCGGGTATGCTTGCCGTCACGACGTTCCTTTTTACGTTCGTCGTCCTTTTTTCGAGTTGCTTTTTCTTCAGACTTATCTGAATCATCGCCTGGATCATCCTTCGACTCGTCATCACGATCTTGTTCTGACAATTTCTCTTTTTCTGTCGTCGACTCTGTGCGACGTACCGATCGAAATCGTTGTTCATCCGGTTCGGGAATGTCATCAAAATCTATCTCATCAACCGTTGACTTCTCTGTAAACTCATGATCACTTTTATGGTCTGAAACGATTTGATCAGTCTTGGCTGTTTCTGTGTTAGCCTCTACTACATTTTCAGCTTCATCAATTTTTGTCTCTACATGTCCTCTTTCTTCAGTTGGTTCCAACTCAAGTTGACTTGAAGTTTCTCTTATTTCGCCAGTTTCATCCTGTTGCAAACTATCTTTCTCAGTAGATTGCGGTTTTGCCCGCTCCTTTGGCTCATTAGACTTTTTCTTAGACTCTGTTCGTTTTTTTATTGAGTCACTGGTCTTTTCTTTTTTCGCACCAGATTGTTCTGATTTTTTAGATTTTGCTTCAACTTTGTCAGCTTTCACATCTTTTTTTAATTTTGAATCTGAGGCAGTGGATTTTTTACTAGACCGTTTAGGCGGTCTGCCTCGCTTCGTTTTCAGAACAGCCCCTTGTGCTATCATTTCGTCAACAGTCTGTTTTGCCTTTTCAAGTTCTGAACCATGACTTTCCGTCAAGGAATCAAGGTGAGCCCGCAATTCAGGTAATGTCATATTTTCCGCAACGAACTCATCCATTACATTGGAATGGCGAATCATTTCAAGCAAAAATGCTTTACTAAGTCTTTTAAAATTTATTGATGACATAGAGATCCTTTCGGAAATTTACCGGCACATTAATAATTTTGTAACGGTTTTCAAATTAAATATTAAAATCTAAGCGTGTAGAATTTATTAGAGAGCTTGATGAACGTATTATAATAAACAAATTAAATTTA
>JAAYOA010000116.1 GCA_012520525.1 Clostridiaceae bacterium
CATTTATCACTTTGTTCTAATATAATTTTGGTAAAGTAATGCTACACTAATTATTAGTTGATTATTCGAATTGCAAACTCCGTCAACCTAACCACTACAAAGTCAGGAGTCGATCGAAATGTCATTTTTTGAACCTAAAAAGCGTTACCAACCGCTATTTGTCGCAGGAAAAGAACCACAACTTATAGGAATCTTTAAAGTAGACCATAGTTATCTGGATTTACCTCGTATTATGCACCAGCATGACAACCGCTGTGAATTGCTATTTGTAGTCGAAGGTACTGCCAAACATATAATTGACGGACAGCGCTACGAGCTCAGTCCCGGTTATTTGGCAATCTATAATGCCGGCATTTTGCATGAAGAGTATCTCGATGCCTCGGACGACATGGTTGTTTATTCTTTAGGCATTGCCAATCTAAATATAGAAGGACTGCCTCCCAATCACTTATTAGATCCTAAAGTACGACCTGTGATTGATACAGACAATAGCAGCCATTTTTTTGTTTCTTTATTAGATAAAATCTATGAACAGACGGTTCTCAACACAGATAAAGGAACCTCGGTGGCTCACTATTTTCTCTTGGCATTGATCTCGTTAATACACGCTGAACAAAAAGTGGTGAACCCAGTGGATGATGAACTTACAAACACTGGCATTGCTATCAAACGTTGGCTAGACCTTCACTATCAAGAAGACATAACCCTTCAGGACATAAGTGAGGCTTTGTTTCTCAGTCAATATCATATTTCTCGGGCTTTTAAAAGGTTTTCTGGTTACTCACCAACCCAATATATTGCCCGGCGGCGCATCGGAGAAGCACAGTCCCTTTTAATTCATACCCAAATGCCTATTTTAGATATCGCCTTGCGTGTCGGATACAATAGCAACAGTTTATTTTCTAGAACATTTAAAACGATCGTTGGGCGTACCCCAGTTCAATATCGCAAAGATATGCAAAAATAAATCTATAATCCCATTTAATTTGATCAAACTGCACAAATAAATGCTATAAAAATTTGCCTGTAACTATGATAATGTACTCACATTGAAATTCCCGTGGAAAGTGAGTCATATTAATTCGCAAGGAGGCAGATATGTATTGTGGCGAACGCAAAGTAAAAAACCCAATTCGTTGGGGAATGGTTGGTGGCGGGAAGGGATCATCGATTGGTTATATCCACCGGTCAGCCGCGCTTAGAGACAACAATTTCAAACTAGTTGCAGGAGCATTTGATATCAATCCCGAACGGGGCGAAGCTTTTGGTGCTGAATTACATGTACCAAAAGAGCGCTGTTATCCAGATTATAAAACAATGTTTGCTGAGGAAAATAAACGTGAAGACGGCATTCAAGCTGTTTCCATCGCCACCCCCAATAGCACACATTTTGAAATTTCAAAAGCTGCCCTTGAACATGGCTTACATGTCTACTGTGAAAAACCACTTTGTTTTACATCTGAAGAAGCAGAAGAACTTCTTGAGTTATCAAAAAAACAAAATCGAATCTTTGCCGTTTCATATGGCTATGCCGGTTATCAAATGATTCTGCAAGGTCGAGAAATGATTCACAACGGTGATCTTGGTGACATTCGTCTCGTGCGCATGGCCTTTGCCCACGGCGGCAACACTCAGGAATCAGCGGACCAGCTGGCCAGTCAAAAATGGCGCACCGATCCTAAGTTTGCTGGTCCTAGTTTTGTGCTGGGAGACTTAGGTACGCATCCGTTATATTTAGCAGAAATGATGATACCTGATTTTGGCATTAAAAATCTGATGTGTTCAAAACAAGCATTTATTAAAACCCGCGAACCTCTAGAAGACAACGCCTATGTCCTAATGAATATGACAAATGGAGGTGTAGCTGACATGTGGTGCAGTGCCGTTGACTGCGGATCTGTACATGGTTTAAGAATTCGTATCGTCGGTACAAAAGCCAGTATTTCGTGGTGGGCGGAGCATCCCAACCAACTGACCTTTGAACCCCATGGAGAACCTGTGCGCATCCTAGAACGTGGCACCGGGTATCTTTATCCCGAAGCTACAGAAGACGACAGAATCGGTGGTGGACATGGTGAAGGCATCTTCGAATCTTGGTCTAATTTGTATTACCGCTTTGCCCAAGCTATTGAGAAGAATGAAGCGGGTGAAGAGAACGTACTAGAGCATTTCTGGCTGCCCAATATAAAAGACGGTGTATTTGGCGTCAAATGGGTAGAAAAATGTGTTGAATCTGCGGACAAAGGTTCAGTTTGGGTCGACTTTGATTAGAGAGAATTAGGTGAAATAAAATGGCTATTAAATATGGTATTGCTCCCAGTTGCTGGGGCGTAGACGACGTCAACAATCCTCACTTGCCAAAGTGGACGACAGTTCTGGATGAAGCTGCAGAATCTGGCTTCAAAGGCATTGAATTAGGTCCCTATGGTTATATATCCCTTAACATACCCGTTGTCAAAGAAGCATTTGAATCCCGCGGACTTACTCTTACAGCAGGAACCATCTTTGACGACCTCGTGTCAGCATCAAACTATGATAATCTCATCGATCAGGCACATAAGATCTGCGATTTTATCCGTCAGATGCCTGAAGCAGATGTCTTGCCCAAGCAGAAATTTCGCGCGCCTGTCCTTACCGTCATGGATTACTTCCATGCCGAACGTAGCGTGACTGCCGGACATCCTGACAGAGCTCCAAGATTGGAAAAAGATGATTGGAATCGTATGATGCAGACCATTCGTGATATCAGCAAAGTCGCAGAATCATACGGCATTCGTGCCGTGATTCACCCACACGCTGGCGGCTATATTGAATTTGAAGACGAGATCGAGCAATTTGTCCAAGACGTTTCTTACGATTACTGTGGACTCGTTCTGGACACAGGTCACATCTACTATGCTGGAGGAGACCCGTCCTCGGTTCTGATCCACTACCAGGACCGTTTGGACTACGTCCACTTCAAAGATGTAAATCAGGAAGTCTATGATGAGATGATGAAGATCGAAATCGATTTCTTCGATGCCTGTGGAAAAGGTGCAATGTGCCCAATTGGTGCCGGTGCATTGAATTACCCCGAGATCCGCAAGACCTTAGACGACATCGGCTATGAAGGCTGGGTGACGATCGAACAGGAAAAGGATCCTCGCAATGTAGCCACCAGTTTAGAGGATGTAAAAGCTAGTTATCGCTTTGTGCAAACCCTCGGCTAAAGCTACGGCAAACAAGCGACTGAGCTGAGTGTGTGGGAAGAGCGGACAAACAGCCAAATCTAATCTGCCTTCACCACATGCAGAGTCGACCTGCTGTCACAGCGGGTCGACTTTGTTTATGTTTGATCATTTTATGCATTGAATCAAACTAATTTACTTCACAGAGCGTGGGA
>JAAYOA010000117.1 GCA_012520525.1 Clostridiaceae bacterium
AAAGATACCTTTATAACATCAGATGAAATCACATATCTAACTATATCATTTGGTTCACTAATATCATCCTACTCACCTAACTCAGCAATCTCATTGACTTTACGCTTAACTTTATCAATTAGGCCAATTATGTATTAAATTATCTTGTCGTTTGGATGGCTACAATTGTTCCTACCTTTAACAAACTAATCTTCTCATTATTTTCCACTTCAACTAGGACCTGATTGGTATCTATATAAATAACTTCACCTATTAAATCCGATTCTTAAAATGTAATGTTAGTCATAAAAAATTCCCTCTACTAACTGATTTAAATCCCATATCTGTCAATAATTTAATGATAACTGATTTGGGTTTGTTAATCTCGTTTTCCTTTTACACCTGAAATCATCTCTTTTAATGGGTTTTCAAGGGAAATGATTTGAATTCTCTCTTTTGAGACATTAAATTTATTCTTAAATTCTTGCTCATGTTCTATTACGGTATGCTTTAAACCCTTTCTATCATTTCCTTTTTCAAACCAAACAAGCTCATTTTTCTTGTTTTAGTTACCATTACCAGATCTTTTTCATTAAAATTGTGTCCACTAACTGCTAGCACCCTTAGAATGGTCAGTGATATAACAGGTTACAAAGTGTCAGAACCTACTCCCATTCTTTGATAAAAAAGTTGAGATTGCTATTTACAGGGCTTTTTTGCAGTCACTTTTATGAATAAGGACTTGTTTTTTACTTATATTATTATTAGTTTTCAGAGGAATAGTATCATTTTAGTATCAATCAAACTTGTTATTAAAGAACTATATTAGTCTATTCTTGATATCCCATCATCATTTTGTAGTGCTCTAAATGATTAGTTTTTTCAAATATTTGTTTAAATACATTTTTAAAAATATCGCTAATATCTGTATATTGATCAATGTGCAAATCATCATAAATAGTATGAGAACCGTCATTTATCCAATATAACAGTGATTCACAAACAATTTTTTCTTCTTGTGTTTCAAATTTTGATAATATGTAATCATCTGGCTTTTGTCCCATTATTTTAAAATAGTTTTCAATAATTCTTCTCATAATGTTTTGCATAGAAACTACTGAAATATCCTTATCTTCTCTAAGTTCCTTCCATAACAATTCATAGGTTGATGAAATTGGATTGACCTTGTCATAGCTTTGAATTTTTGACACCCCATTATTTTTTCTTACAATCCAAAAATTAACGTCCTTATCTTCTGTGGTTCGAACATTTATAAATGATGCTTCTTTATGAAAATATACATTATGAGTAAATATAAATAGTTGTTCTACATCAGAATCGCCACTTTTAATTTCTTTTGCCAACTTTTTAACCATGGCACTAACCAAATAGAGCACATTACTATCTAAACTACTTATAGGGTCGTCCAAAACAATTATTTTCTTTTCATTCACAGATTCTTTATCAGTAGCACCCTTAGTTAGTTGCATGAAGTATAAAAAAGTAATAAAGGTTGCCTCACCTTCACTTAATGTATGAGTAGCCTCTGTGCCATCTTCTCTGACAATTCGATATTTGTTTTGTTGTTCTCCTGGTACTTCAGAATATGGTTCAATACGAAAGTTTGTAAAACCATAGGCTACTAAAGTATTATTAATTTGGTTAACTGCAGGCTGTACGCTTGTCAAATTATTTGACTTTTGAACTATATCTCTTTTTAGTTTTTCGATTTCATCAGATGCTTTTTTCTTGCTTTTTTCCATCCCATCTAGAGCTTTATTTGTCGAATCTATAGCCTTTTCATATTCTTTTATCAAGCTTTCAGTTTCCTTTATGCAGTAACACCAAACATCGTCCACCAGCTTTGTATATTCCTTGTTAAATTCTTTTACTAGATTATTATTTTGCTCAATCCTGACATTAAAGGTAGAAGTTAACTCATTAATCTCATTGAGAGTTTCTAGTAGTTCTGGAAATGAAATTTTATTTTCTGGCACCATAATTTTATCTTTAATTTTATTATTAATACTCTCAAATTGTGCCTCTATTTTTCCAATCAAGGCATTATATGTCTCTTTGTTCAATTCGGCAATATCACACGCATCCGTCTTTTCTAGATTTGTGCGGAGCTTATTTATTATTATGTCGACAAGATTAACTAACTCCGCCTTTTTCGATTTCATATAATCTAATTTCTCAACATATTCTTGATTAAAAAATTTGTTTAACTCATCCCTAAACAACTGATCTATTGTCTTCTTTTGACAAAATGGACACACAGAGCTGTCTTCTTCAAGGTATTCCATACCTTTATGTACCCAAGATGAGTTGTCTAATTTTTTAATTAGCTTAGCAATATCCACATCATCGCTACCTACGATTACTTGCCTCCAAATTGAATCACCAATTATTCTTTCAACGTTTTCTAGCGATTTTTCTGATATTTCATATAGTTTGTCAACTTTTATCGGCTTTCTTTTAAATAAGGCTGACGAACGTTCTAAAAGCTTTGTTCTTCCAACCAATTCCCCTTTAGGGTTTTTGGTACGTCGTTCTAGTTCATCAATAAACCTATTTTTATTTGATCTAAATCCTTCAAAAGCATTACTAAAATCTGATTCATGACGTTTAAGGATTTGTTGCCATGCATGTTCTTTAAACTCTTTTTCTATTGCCTCTTTTTCAGCCCTTTTATTTTGAATTGATTCTTTCGTTTTATTGTGCTTTTCTTCTTTTCTTGCCAACTCCTCTTTCAATTGTTCAATTTCAAGCTTGTCTTCTATAGCGTCTTCTCCTAATGTAAATACACCTGGAATTCCTTCCTCCCGAATAAAATTCAATTTACGAAATTGACGGTTATACACGTATATTGGAAGAGGTCCATTGGATTTCCAATCAATTTCACAAAATCTGAATCTGTCCGGATTTGTTGAGTAAGTTCTTAAATATTCACTAATGGTAGTTTTCCCGCTACCATTAGCACCATAAATAAAATTAACTTTTTTGCAATTTTTTATCTTCGCTCCTGAATCATCATATGGAGGACAAGACTTCACGTGAACGCTATTAATCATTTCTTGCAACCGCCTATCCTATTAAAACTTGTTGCAAACTCTTCCATCCTCAATTCCTTATTAAAGAATGGTAGCCCAAATATTCTATACTCATTATCATCCACATACTTCTTAACTGGTATCCCTTGTTCTTCAATCTTAAGTAGGAAATCTTCTTTCCATTTATCTTCTTGAAGTAAATGGCTTCCTTTAGGCTCAATATAAATCTGCTCTTGAAGATAACCTTCTGTTCCATGTTTCTGTAAGAATAATAAGAAGTCCGGTTCAAAACGTTCTCCTGTATCAAATTCATAGATTGCTAAGGCTGGAATGCGTTCATTTCTTACGAGATAAATCTCGTCATATTCTTTTTTAAGATCTGGCACTAAACCTTGGAAATACTTAACAAAGGCTTTTTCCTCATCTGTTCCGTAGTTGTCATCATAGGCATACCAAGACTCAAAGGCTAGGTCTGCTTGATTTTCGCCAACAACCATGGCTTGGGAAATGCCTTGACCATCGCCTTGTGGATTGCTGTAATAAACTTTTTTATCTCTTAGTACATCATGGACTCGCTCAGGGTAAAACTCATTGGTCCCTTCATACTCTGTTTCTATCTTTTGAATATGCCTAGAGACATCTTGTAACACCTTTAGCACACCATCATATAGGTCTTTTGCCCTCAGCTTCTCATGGGGGCTTTCAAATTGAATGGTAATATTGCCTAAATACTTATTTGAAGTTAGGAACTCTCTTTTTGAATTCAAATGAGGGAAGTATGATTTAAGCACATTGAACTTCATCACTTCAAATTTAGCCATGGCTCCCTCAGTGATATTGAGTGGAATCTCTTTTATTTTCATTTGAGTGGTATGGGTCATGCCAGTAGGACGGGATGTATCCTCATCAAATAGGCCATATAAAGTAGATGAACCTGTGGCCACTTTATGAACATAAAAGCCACTTTGAATCTTTTTATCAATCTCTGATACTGAATTTCTAGACTTTTCTACTCGCCTATTAGAGAAAACATAAGCCGTCTTGTAAAATTCGGTGTCTTTAAAGCTATCTTTTAGCCTATACTCAATCTCCACAGGAGCATCTTCCAAAAGACCTGTTTGTTTAAGAGCATGTCGTAATTCACTAATATATCTAGAATCTTGCATGGAGTGATAAAGAAGGGTTTCTAAAATTCTATTTTCATTGGTTAGATCAAAATCATATTTACGCTGGTTTCTCGGTTGGCTTTCTTCCACTTGGAAAGGACAATATCTAGCCCCTCGACCAATGAGCTGGGCTTCGCTTATGGTTGTCTTACCAGGCTTCCCTTTATTCCCATCTCGAGTTTCATATAGGCGGACAATATCAAAAAGATTCAGAACGTCCCAGCCTTCATTTAACATGTTTACGGTAAAGATAATGCGATAGGGATTATCTGCTGCTTCTAAAGAGTTCACGTAAATCTGCTTATCTTTTTCTTCACTCTCGCTCTTATTGTTGATAATCATGGCCTTGTCTTCTGAGAATCCGACTTGTAAATCCATAATCAATCCATGAAGACTAGGGTCTTTTTCTTTAAAATAACGAATAGCATTTTGTAAAAAGATATTACCCGTATGTTCAAAAGCTAAGATTTCACTGACTTTTAGGTTATTTAAATGGTCAAAGAAATCATCATAAAAGGCAACGGACTCTTTAATCGTCTTTGATTTTAGTAGAACAACTGGTTTAATATTTTGTCCAGCATCTCCAAATAAATGCCTTCTGTATTCACTTAAAATCAAGGCTCCTAGTGTTCTCGGCCACGCACCATAATCACCTTGCATGTTCTGAAAGTCTTTTGTATAACCACTTTCTCTAAATTTAGCAAGAGTATAATCATAGACAATCTTATCCAAGTACTTATCTTTAACATTAGGGTCTTGGAGATCTGCGGTAGCTGTAAACTCCAATAAATTATTATCTCTATTTGATCTAAAGATTTTATTGACCGTATATTCCCAACTATTAATGTTCTCTTCTATTTCACCCTTTTCGGTTTTAGTTAATCCTTTTGTCACTGTATTAACATGGTGGGATTCATCAGAAATAAGCACAATCTTATCATCTTCAAAATCATCAATCGTTGGACTATTTTCTCTCGGAAAATTCATATCCAGATGGAGCTTTTGAGTGGATGTAAAGAGAATGTTGATTGCCTTATCATCACAATAGGAGAAATTCTCCACCTCTTTGATTGCTACAGACTCCCCCATTAACTCGATATTTTCTGCAAAGAGATATTTGATTGAGGATGGGTTTAAAAAGTTTTCTTTGGTCTTTTCAATAATGTTGGTCTGGTTAACGAAGAATAAAAACTTCCTATAACCTTGCATGTATAGATATAGGATTAATCCTGCCATGATGACTGTCTTACCGGAGCCTGTTGCCATATGGAACAAATTATGAACCTGTTTGTTCTTCCTGAACTCAGGACTTTCATAATAAGTGATGAAGTATCTAAAGGCTTCCTCTTGGTAGTCTCGTAAAATGATATAGTCATTTAAGTTACTGACAATATATTCAGGCATTTCTTTGAGTGAGCCAAACTTTTTAAGGACATCTAATTCTTCATACAAATATTGATTACTCATCAGATTTCTCCTTAATCTAGACCATAGAAGCTCTTAGTAAATGCCTTATCTGCTTCACTTACATTCGCATCTTCATCATCTAAATCTGATAAGTTCACGTAGAGCTTATTCTTATCCAGCAATTCAAGAACAAGAGTCTTCTGTTCTTCAAGACTTAATTCATCAAACTCTTCTTCTGTTTTCTTTAAATCATCTGGTAATACTGAAGGAACTATTTTCCCATTATCAGTTGCTCTGTTTAAAATGGATATAATAGTACTTGAATTCAATGCTTCTTGAACTTCATTAATTAAAGATTGGTTATCTTCTAGAAGTTCACAATAAACAAAGGATCCTCCACCTTGCCAATCAACTTCTTCAGAAACACCACCCTGTTCCCCATCAATTACCTTTTTTAGACGCTGAACTGAAACGTCTTCGATATAATCCATTTGCTCTATCCCAATGTATTGACGTTTCAGTTTATGCGCTACTGCTTGTGTAGTGGCTGAACCCATAAAAAAATCTAAAACAATATCTCCTTCATTTGTACATACCTCAATAATACTCTTGATTAAATTCTCAGGCTTAGCATAATCAAACTCTTCTCTGCCAAACAATTCATCAATCTCATCATTTCCACTTTTATTCTTAGATCTAGTCAATAATTCTTTCAAAAAATCCTGTATTAAAAAATCTGAAATAACAGAAGACAATTTTCCTGCTTGATCATCCTCGTCTTTAAACTTTCTAGAGTAGGGTTTCCCAATATTTAAGAAATCATAATCACCTGGAAATACGATGTATCCATTATCATAATACTCAGGAAAAGTATCTTTTGTAACAGCCCATGTACGCTTTTTACTAGCAGGATATTCATCTCCATTTTTAGGATTAACCATTGTAAAATAAGAATTCGGTCTCTTGCTGGCTGGTTGCTGAGACGTTAAATCAGCCAATCTCCAAGGGCGTCCTGGATAATCACTAGTTTCATAATAATCTCTTTCAACAGTTCGTCCCAAAACTCTATGTTTACTATCTACATTGCTATAAATTAAAATCCAGTCAAAATCTTGAGAGAAGTTATATGGAACGTCTGATTTGCCATCTCTAGTTCTTCGAGGCAATGTTCCAACAAAACAATCCTTACCAAAAATATCATCGGCTAATACTTTTAAATAATGCATGCCATCTTCATTAATTTGAATCCATATTGTTCCCTCAGTTTTCAATAACTTCTGGGCTAATTCTAATCTATTTTTCATAAACACTAGCCAGGTTGATAAGGAAAAATTAGAATTATATTTAAAAGTATCTGTTGCTGTTGCTTCATGAAAATAATAAGGGGGATCAATGTAAATACATTTGATTTTGCCCTCATACCTTTTCAATAGAGAAGAAAGTCCAAGTAAATTATTTCCTTTTATAATAAGGTTATCTTTATCTCGAAAATAGATGTTCTCTTTAACACCTCCAACTGTATATCTCTTGGCATTACTTAAAACCTTAGGTGCTAATAACCTATTAACTTCATCTGGAGCAAGAGTTTCATTATAAAAAATCTCTTCCCTCTTTTGATCTTCCTTAGTTTGACCACCTTCCAAAACGCAATCTTTATAAGGCCAAACTAAGCTTACATCTTGCTTTTGACTAATCAGATTATTCTGGCTATCTACTAGTCCAATCTTATTTTTATAAAGAGTATATGAGTCTGGTAAGAATTCTTTAGATTCCAAAACCCAAATGAACTTAACCTTATCAAATACGTAAATATCATCAACTTTTGTAAAAAAGTTATCCCTTAATAATTTATTTTGAAGAAGCGACTTAATTAGTAATTCGTCAGTACCCCTAGCAGCGTCAGCAACCTTTGTTTTTATCACTTGATTGTTCTCTCCAACAAATCGCTCATCTGATTTTAAAACCTCTTCTAACACATCTAAAAACTTCATTAATGTTCCTCCACGTAATTCACTATATCCCCAATATCACAGTTTAAGACTTAGCAAATCCTTCCCAACACATCCATATTTACAATTTGATTTTGCCCATTTGAGCAAGAGTTGATGAAGACATGCCAACTGCGATTTTTAAATCCTCTTTTCTCATCTTTCGTTCTTTTAAAATTTTCCAGAGCCCACTATAGTCAAAAGCCATGATTCTCTCTTTCTAAATAACTTCTCTATTCTTTCAAAGAAAACCACCTGCGGTAGCCCATTATCTTTTCTTTCCTTTTTCTAACGTATTACTCTTCTATCAGAATAGCCACCTTCAATTTTATCCAAATCAACTAATTAGCAACAGAACCCTGCCTTGGCTTTATTCATTTCTTAGTGACCAGTTGCTTGAAGCCATTATTCGTTTCCGAAATCACTTTTTAGATACGCTTTATTTTCGGTTTTAAGGTACATTTCCTTTTTATTCTCCACTAGTAATAATAATTTCATTTTAATAGTAAGATAGCCCCAGTCCAAAGACTAGGGCTATCGCACTTTTCTACACCACTAAGACTATTTTTGCATTATTATTTTTAACTTCTTTACCCAGTTATGTCCCAGTTTAGCCTATTAAATGCTAGAAACTACTGGTATTAAGCCATTCTTTTTGTGTCTGAACTTACTCCCATTTCTTGATGGAAAAGTTAAGATGGCTATTTACATAGCTTTTTAGTAGTAACTTTTGTGCACAAAATGTATTTTTTACTTGTATTATTACCTGTTTTTGAGGAATAGTATCATTTTAGTATCAGAGATTCCTAACTCGCTCTGTCTCCCTGTCATCAATTACAAAGCTTCCGTCATTGATTTCGTTTAATCTACTAATTAGCTTTTCAAGCAAACCTAGCATTTTTTCTTTATCAGCCTTTTCTTGCTCTTCGTCAAAATAAACTGGTTCATCTTTGTAATTGATTTTGTAGTAAGAGGAATAAAGTGCTTGTATTTCTTCATTTAATTGCTGTAAATACTCATCGTTATCTACTATGTCAATTCCAGTTACTAATTCTTTTTTCTGCGTATCAAAAACATCCTTCCATAAAGGACCTGATATAAAGTCTAGCATTATTCTTATTGTCTTCATTATTTTGAACCTCCTGGATACACTGATACAATTAAACCATTTGTTCCTACACCAGCTATTACAATGTATTCACCCTTGTATTCGTAAATTTTTTCTATACCGCCATTCTTTTCTTTAGAACTAACTTCTATTCCTTGAGTAAAAATATCTTTAATTTTTGACGGGATACCTTTTTCAGATACTCCAAATTTGTTTTTAAAATCGTTGGCATGTTCTTCTATGATATGCTGTAATCCCTTTGTGCTAGTTCCTTTTTCCAACCAAACAAGCTCATTCTTCTTAGTTTTAGTTACCATCACCACATCTTTTTCATTATACTTGTGTCCACTATTTTTCAACTCATCCATCAAGTGTTCAGGCTTTAGAGATCCTGATGTGGACTTGTAGTTTCCACTAAACCCTGTCCCCATAAGCCACCTCTGCAAAAACCCTTGATGTGTAACTAGGGTAATGAAAAAATTCTACTTTTCCTAGGTACTCTCCAAAAACCTCTTCTGGCATTGCACCATGAACTAGAATTATCTTTAGTTCAAGCCTTTTTATAAATTCTTCTAAACCTTGTTTAAAATAGTGTCGATCTACTTTTCTTTTAATACAACCATGTGTACTTATACAATAAATCTCTCCTGATTCTAGCCCATCAAAGCAATAGTCAAAGCTTCGTCTATCGCTCCACCTTACATTTGGAATTACATGGAGTCCTTGTGATTGCATGTAGTGTCCAAGTGATCAATTAACATAAGTATTGCTCGCTTGTTCTAAATAAGGCATATCTCTATATAGAGAAAAATCTGGTGAGATGACACCCTTAAAAGGCCTAAGCTCTTCAACATATTTGTCTGGCTTATTTAAGAGTTGCTTAAATTTATTATCATCAATGCCTGCGATATGCCTTCCCTATCTCCATGAGGATTACTGTAGTAAACCTTCTTATCCTTAAGTACTCGATTGACATATTCAGGATAAAATTCATTTGTTCCTTCATACTCTGTTTCAATCTTTTGAATATACACAGAGATGTCTTTTAGAACCGTCATGACACCACGAACAAGTCCTTAGCTCTTAATTTCTCATAAGGACTTTCAAACTGAATCGTGATATTTCCCAAGTATTTGCCTGAGGTCAAAAACTCTATTTTTGATTTTAATTGAGGAAAGTAAGATTTCAATGTATTAAACTTCAGCACCTCAAAATGAGCCATTGTTCCTTCAGTAATATTTAAAGGAATCTCTTTAAATATATATTGGCTTGCATGAGTCATTCCAGTAGGACGGTTAGTTTTTTCATCAAATAAACCATATAAAGTAGATGATCCTGTAGCTACCTTATGGATGTAGAAAGCATTTTGAATCTTTTTATCATTCTAAAAATCCTTAACTGATATTGAAGTCGGCCAAAAACAACTTAGTGTACCTCTTGTAAAAAGTTGAGAGATATGTAACAAAAACTTCTTAATGATTTGATACACGCTCAATCTCAATATAAATACAAAATACTATGAAGTAATTTGACAGGTTAACACTTGTTAACTATAATATCGATAGTTAACAAGTGTTAACCACTTAGAAAGGGATAATTAGATTGGAAAAATCCACAAAAGAAAAAATTATGACAACAGCGATTTACCTATTCGCTAAATACGGTTACGCCGGCACTACCATCCGAATGATTGCCAAAGAAATGAATTTTAGTGAAGCTGCTTTGTACAAACATTTTGCTGGGAAATCAGAACTTTTCAAATCAATTGTCATTCGTGAACAATTACGAATACATGATTTTTATAAGAAAATCTCAGTCCCGGAAACTATTGACCCGATTAACGTCACTGCCGGCTATCAGGAAATACAAGGAGAAGCCTTACTGAAAATGGCAGAAGGGATTTTTAATTTCTTCACGAAGGATGAAGAAATTTCACTCTATAGAAAAATATTGACTCGTGAACAATATGGTAATTCTGATATTGCAGAAATTTATGACAAAAAGTTTCTTTCTGGTGTTATTGAAAGTCAATCGAAGATTTTTGAAAAATTTATTGCAGATGGCTATTTTTCAGGAAAACTGGGAAACTCCAAGCTAATAGCCACCCGTTTCTACTCACCTATTTTTCTCTTATTTCAAATTTATGATATTCACCCTCATAGAGAAAATGAAATTCTGCAAATTCTTCGAGAGCATGTCGATAGCTTTGGAGTCATGCACGGTCTTAAGAAATGAAAGGATTTTCTATGAAAAAGGAAAAGAAAGGATTTCGAATGGGAAAATTTGTACTAATCCTTCTTGCAATACTTATTATCTATTTGATTGTCCAAGCTATTATATGCCATAAAGCAGTCTCTTCTGCACGTAAAAAAATATCTGCTATGCCCTATGAAATAGCAGAACTTTCCTATGGTAATATGACTTATATTGATGAAGGTCATGGAGAAATCATCTTATCTTTACATGGACTCTATGGTGGTTTAGACCAGGGCTTTAATAATCTAAAAGAGTTACAAAGCCAGTACCGAATTTTAGCACCTTCTCGCTTTGGCTACCTAGGAAGTTCTGTAAAAGGAAAAGGTAGTCCTAAGGATCAAGCAGAAGCTCTTGTTGAATTATTAGACTATTTAGAGATTGATAAGGTCTTTGTCTTTGGCACGTCTGCCGGAGGTACTCCCGCCATTCGTTTTGCTATAGATTATCCTGATCGCTGTAAAGGCCTAATTTTATACTCCTCAGCTTCACCCGCTGCTCAAAAACCTACAGAAGTGCCTACTTTAATGGGCCCACCGGACTTTTTAAATAATGACTATACAATGTGGATCTTATCACCCTTTTTTCCTTCTATTCTTAGCATGGAATCTGATGTCATTTATTCTATGCTTCCCATTGCAGATAGACGGGTTGGGGCAAATCTCGATGCTAGTATTACAAATCCGGATATGCTAATCAATTTTGATGATTATCCCATTGAAAATTTGCAAATCCCAGTTTTTGTGGCTCATGCCAAGGACGACGCAACGGCAAAATATGAAACAGTCGCGCTTTCTTTACATAGATATCCAAATTTAACCACATGTATTGTTGAAGAAGGTGGACATTTGATGGAAGGTCAAGGTACTATCGTTAAGAATGCAACGATAGATTTTATTGAATATAACAAATAAATATATAAATAAAAAATAGTGATAGCAAATATGCGTGAGAAAAGAGCTTCGCTAATGCGTAGAAGGCCTAAAAAAACCAGTCACGATCGTTGCTCTTAGTCGTTGTCATAATTATGCCTCGAGACCCCCTAGCAGCGTCTTACAATCGACCAAATAAATTAATTTACTTTTGCTTGGACTGTTTCTGGACGTGTTAACATACCTAGACCAAAGCCAAGTGATATCACACCAGCTAATACAGCCAAACAAGACTTTCGATGTCTTTTTGCGTACTATCCTCAACATTTGTTTCTATTTTCTATTTTCTTTCGGTTTTTTCATTTTTGAAATGTTTGTTTATGATTAAAGTCTTCTTGGTCAATTAGACCCCTTCTGTAATAGAAAGAGGCCATCTCTTTCATGTTGAACGACTCAACACCTACTGAGACAGCCTCTTTTGGGAACTATAAAAAAATTTTGATGTAGATTTAAAACTTAGCACTATTTCTATCAGTAAACATACAAGATAACATTACGAATTCAAGTACATTATTTCAAATTGCATTGGTTTTTCATCACCGCTATAACCAGATTCCTCATCATAAGTAGAATATTGATATGTTATTCGATACGTTCCATTTGGCAAATCAGGCTTAAAATTCGTTGGAAAATAAAAATCTAGTGTATTTCCCCCCAGCTTCAAAATGCATAGAAGATCCGTAAAGTACATTCCAGTCAAATCAACCGGAACTCAATCTTCTTTTTTATACTCCATCTTATAATATTCTCCAAATGCAAGGGGTTAATCTGTATGGTTCTTAAATACTAATTGGATAGATTCACCTGCTGTAATATACTCTTTACTAGATGTAATACTTATTTCATGAATCGATTCATAATCTGATTTTATGGGCATCGGTTGTAAAGATATTTCTGCTTCAATTCTTAAATCTTCTTTATACATTTTTCGCTCTTCTAAAATTTCCCAGAGTTTACTGTTATCAAATGACATTGTATTTACTTCTTTCAATCCTTTTTGCCTGTTTATAAGCTGATTACTTATTGGGAAGTAAGTGCCATCTCCTACATTGCCAGTTAAAGCGATATATCTATTGTTCTTGTAAAGTTCGATACCTTTACTCGATTGGGCTGAAGAATCAGAAAAATATTTAATCTAAGACAAATGCAAAATTCAATTATGTTAGATAAAAGTGATGGTACAAAGGTAAAAATAAAAAATAATAAAAAAGACTAGTTACTAACTCTCCCCTGACAAAAATCAGGAGGTTATTTTTGAACTAGTCTTTTAAATTCTTCTATTATTCTTCTTTCCCAGTGGTTAGCCACATTTTTTAGTATCAAAATCGTTACATGAACCACTGGCACCCTGAATAGTCAGTGATATAACGGGTTACATAGTGTCAGAACCTACTCCCATTCAATCGTTCCCACCGGCTTCGGTGTCAGATCATACAGCACCCGGTTGATCCCCTTCACCTCATGGGTCATGCGGTAGGTCAACTTGGCTAACAACTCGTAGGGCAACGGTTCAATCGAAGCCGTCATGGCATCTACGGTATTGACCGCACGGATAATAACAGGCCATTCAAAGCTTCGGGCATCATCCTTTACACCCACCGACTTAAAGTCAGGCACAGCCGTAAAGTACTGCCAAACTTTGCCAGCCAAACCTGCCCTGGCAAATTCCTCGCGCAAAATTGCATCGGATTCCCGCACAGCTTCCAATCGATCTCTCGTAATTGCTCCCAAACAACGAACACCCAGACCAGGACCGGGGAACGGCTGGCGGTAGACCATGTCGTGGGGCAAGCCTAATGCATCGCCGCAAGCTCTCACTTCATCTTTAAACAACATATTCAAGGGCTCTACCAATTCAAATTGTAGGTCATCAGGCAGTCCCCCCACATTGTGATGACTCTTGACAGCTTTAACCGTCTTAGTACCAGACTCAATAATATCCGGATAAATTGTACCTTGAGCAAGAAATTCTACGCCATCTAATTTGCGCGCTTCTTCTTCAAAGACTCGGATAAATTCCTCGCCGTTAATCTTCCGCTTCTGTTCGGGGTCAGCCACGCCGGCAAGTTTATCTAAGAAGCGATCCACAGCATCTACATAGACTAAGTTGGCATCAAGTTTTTTGCCAAATACCTCGACAACCTGCTCCGGTTCCCCCTTGCGCAATAAGCCGTGGTTGACATGAACACAAGTCAATTGATTGCCGATGGCCTTAATTAACAACGCCGCTACCACCGACGAATCGACACCGCCGGAAAGGGCCAACAACACTTGTTTGTCGCCGACCTGTTCACGGATCGCTGCAACCTGTTCTTTTATAAAATTATCCACATTCCAGTCTGCTTCCGCCTGACAAATATCGAAAATAAACATACGAATTTGTTCTCTTCGCTTAGCTAAGTCAGGCGACCACTTTGGTCCTTCTTGATGGTCTACTTTGAGAATCGGTAAACCAGAATCATATATTGCTTCCGACGCGTCAATGGTCACTCCATCAACTACACGATTCGGTCCGCCATTTAAAATAATGCCTTTAACATTAGGCAAAGCAGCCAGGGATTCCTCACTCAAATCGTGGGGATGAATTTCCGAAAATACTCCCAAACTGCGAATTTCACGGGCGATGTCGGTGTTCTGATTACTGCCGAGATCAATGACCAGTATGCGATCTTGCATAGTTTTTGCCTCCTAAAATGGTGGAAATTTAACAATAGATTATCTCTTATATTAACACAGGGATATATAGGCGTCAGGCTATTTTGAGTGCTTAATTCACCAAAATATTTTCTATTTTTTAATAAGGTCTAGATGCATTTTGTACAACTAAGATTGACTAATTTTCTTCTGTTGTCGTTAGATTTTAGGAAGACAATTCGATCTAATTATTTCTTTTTAAAATTGTCACATTTTGATTATTTTTATGTTGACAATTTTGGATCTAAACCATAGGATTTTTGCAGGAGGTCGTTATATGGATATCTTAAAATCAGTTTTAACAGCATTGGAAAACCATACCGGTGAATGGATCTCCGGCGGCAAATTGGCCGATCAATTCGATGTCAGTCGCAATACAATATGGCGTGCCATGAACAATTTAATTGCAGCTGGCTATCCCATCGAATCAGTCACCGGGAGAGGTTATCGCTTATCTTCAGGGAAGGATGTACTTAGCGAGACCGGTATTAAGCTTAATTTAAAACGACCAGATGCTTATGAATTTGACTGTCGTGGCACTGTTGATTCGACCAACCGCATTCTCAAGGAGTTGGCACGCGACGGCGCCCCCAGCGGTACCGTTATTGTGGCAGACAGCCAGCTAAAGGGACGCGGTCGGTTTGGCAGAACCTTTCACTCACCGCCCGGCACAGGTATTTATTTTAGTTTTTTGTTGAGACCTGAAGCTTATCATGTACCTGTGAATATTCTCCCCGCTATCGCAGCAGTCGCCACCTCAGAAGGAATCCGTGAGGTTTTCGGCATAAAAAACGGCATCAAGTGGGTCAATGACATTTACATAGACGACCGAAAAGTTGCCGGCATCTTGACTGAAGCTGAAATCGACTTAGAAACGGGCAGTCAGGCTTATGTGGTTGTGGGAATCGGCATCAATGTCTATGCTCCTCTTCAGTCTTTTCCTGAAGAAATAAAAAATATCGCAGGCACCGTTTTAGACGGTGAACCACGCCCCAACGGACGAAACCGGCTCATCGCTGCTATTTTAAATAAATGGGATTATTATAGCGCTGTGGAAAATATCGACGAATGCAGTCGTCTTTTCCGTGAACGATCAATTTTGAAGGGTAGAGATGTACAGGTAACGATTGGACGGACAACTTATCCTGCATCTGTCATAGACTGTGACGACAAGTTTCAGCTAATTGTTGAACAAATTGATGGCACGCGACAAATATTGTCATGTGGCGAAGTAACACTATCTTTATAAAAGACTCAATATCTTTAAGCAGTTTTAGAGAGGATCACTAAATGACTACACCTATAAACACCAATAACCCAAAGGGAAAACGCAGGATGATCTTAGATGTGCGTACGATGACCCATATCGCCCTATTAGCAGCTATTTTAGTTGTCTGTTCCCAGATTACGATCCCTTTTCCTGGCGGTGTTCCCATCACGCTCCAGACCTTTGCCATTGCTTTGATTGCTTATATCATGGGATCTTATAAAGGTGCTTTGACGTTGATAATTTATCTAGGCTTAGGCGCAATTGGACTGCCGGTATTTGCCGGTTTCAAGGGAGGCTTCGACACCTTAATCGGACCAACGGGAGGGTATTTGATTGGATTCTTGCCGATGATCGTGCTGATTGGCTGGTTTCCCGCAGGTGAAACTGTAAAGGAGACTAAGAAGATGTTTTTTATCCGCATCGCCATGGGACTCGTTGGTTTAGGGATCTGTCATACAGCAGGGATATTTCGCTTAAGTGCAGTCACAGGCATGCCCCTAGCAGCTGCCTTTGCTGCTGGATCTGCACCTTTTATTATCAAGGATGTATTATCTATTGTTCTTGCCTACCGAATCGCCGTTGCAGTTAGACGTCAACTGAACCGGGCGACTTTAAGTACTCGGTAAATATATTGACTCAAGGTCAATCTGGGTGAAATTATTTAACATCAGTCCGACCTAAACACATATAAAAAGACCAATTTCTTATGATTGCATTTTGCTACAATAAGAGACTGGTCTTTGTAATTGTTAGAACTTTTAAAAGTACACCGGTTGCAAATTTGCTGTGTTCATTAACCCCAGCTCACAATGCCATTCGACTATATTAAGATCAGGATAGAGTTTTTGACAGATACGTCTGTATATCAAAAGGCTCTAACACGGTGTCCTTCCTCATGTATAAAGGATGGCGCGGATGACCTGCTTTAGTCAGTTTGCCAGCCTTGAGCCAATGGGCTTCTGCCGCCTCTCCCCACGTCAACATATCGATTAGACAATCCTTGAGATAAGGGCGTTTCTCAATAACTGTGCCCCAGGCCGCCCAGACAGCAGGGGGTGCCGTGTCGTTCAAAGTCAGTAGGTATCTGAAAGCTGCCATATTCTCCTGGTGCAACATCTGATTATAGCGCCCTTCCATGTCATTCGGGCGGGTCGCCCTCTGTGCGTAAACATTGAACATCATGAAACTATCAAATCCATTATATAAGGCGATCCGCTCCGCCGAAGCAACCGTGGGATCGAGTGCATCGGGTGCCGCAGTTGACGGATTAATGCCTACCACGATTAGCGGTCGCTTGCCGCGAGTACCAAGCACATAGCGATATTCGGTATATTCAGCTGGCACATACAGCCAACGGTTCACATCGTAGATTTCGTTGGGTTGCAAACTTTCTATCAACGCCTCGTCAAAAGTCTGAATGGAAAGTGCCGAAGTATCTTGTTCAGGGATATGCGGTCCCGGTCGCTTTAGCGAACTATGTTGTTTCATTATTCGCAGTCAGCTCCTTTAAACCCCTCCTCACAGGGCGAAAAATTAGGAAAAAGATGGTGTACAAATTGAGCTAGCGACTCCGCTAGGGCATTGATGTCCCTATTTGATGTATTGACGTAAAGATCATAGTTTAAAGGATCGCCCCACTTCAGACCGGTGTGGAATTCGAAAAAGCTCCGTCGCCCTTGATCAACTTCGTGCATCTTACGCCGCATCATTTTCTCGGTCATGTGTTTTTCATCTTCTCTTTGATATTCAAAACATCGCTTTAAGCGCGCCTCTTCATCTGCTCCAACAAAGATGCGCAAAACATTTTTATCTTTCAAAATCACACTGGCACAGCGACCTACGATCACACAAGAAGAACGCTCGGCCAAACTTTTCAGGAGATCAGACTGTTCGGCGAAGATTTCGCCAGTTCTATACATAGAATCCTCATTCATAGAAACAATTGGATAGAATGAACGACCAATTGTCAGAGGTAAAGCTGTGCGAATGGGATCCGATTCGATGACATGGTCAATATAAGCGACGTTATAGGACGTACGCTTCGCTATACCTTCGATGATTTCCCTATCATAGTAGGAGATGCCTAATGTTTCAGCCAATTTAATACCCAAAGCGCGTCCGCCGCTTCCCAATTGTCTTCCTATGGTAATTGACAACTTCATTTTGTACTCTTTTCTAATGACAAATTCTATTTAGGTTAACCACTGATTATAGTCAGTTCTTCCAACAACCGTCCTTGATTATAATCCTCATAATATCAATAGACGTTGTAAGAAACATAATTATATAGTATTTAATATTCCGTATTCCTTGCTGAAACTAATAATTATACTTCCAACAGGTAGCTGCCTTCTTCTCTTAAAGTATAAACTGTAAGCGCTTTAGGTAAAACCCTTACTTCTACGGGTAGCACATCCCCTAAATCACCGTCGATATCTGTGGCGACGTCGGGCATGGTCGAGCTGATGCGAATGGTTTTTGCCGCATAATATTGAACACTCTCGTTAGCCTCGATTTGTCGTCCAATCAGGTCAGTGATCACACTCAATCTGCTCCAGAAGTCTGCTTCTTTTAATAAAAAGAGATGTAAATATCCATCGTCATTTCTGATCTTTTTATCGGTAAACTCAATATCACCGATGTGACCTCCTAAGAGAATCACCAAATGGCTATAGTCTCCTTCAATTTTTTTACCGTCAACATCCAGTTGTAAATTATAAATTGAATTCTTGCTAGCGTGCTTTGCAATATTGACAAAATAAGCCAACATCGCAAACTTTGTTTTATCCTCGTTTGTCACCGAGTGTACGGACTCTGGCACATCACCGATCGAAAAAATAAATCCAAAAGCCTTTTTATTGCAGCGCCCTATGTCAATCTTGGTGACACGATTCAAATCCATCAGTTTAATTGCACGTCGCGGGTTCAGCGGAATCGACAAATTACGTGCAACGGCATTAAAAGTACCGCCGGGTAAAACGCCTAAAATAGGTTTCGGACCAGATAATCCTGACCTAGTCATCCCCTCAATCACCTCGTTGACTGTTCCATCACCACCAATTACAAAAATAGAATGGGTGGACGTCTGACATGCTTCATAGGCAAACTCGGCAGCATCACCGGAACCCGTTGTTTCCATCAAAACAACGCGATCGAATGCATCATTCAGACGTTCTTCAAGGAGACTGCCAATTGTTGATCCCTGCTCATCACCAGCTTTCGGATTGAAAATGATAACTGCAGTTTTCATTCACGCACCTCCGCATAAATAGTCATTTAATTATACGACTCAACCGTGTAAATCTCTACTCCTTTGATAAATACGCCAGCGAAACATACTATAACGAGCAATCACATAGCCGACCCATCCCAACAACGAACCTAGCAGAACACCAGAAAAGACATCCGTTGGGTAGTGTACCAAAAAGTAAAGTCGAGAAAATGAAATTAAACACGCAGTCACAAACATAGGCCAAGCTAGTTTATGTTTAAAAAGCAATATCGGCAGCGCACCAGCAAAACTAGATGTAGTGTGCCCCGAAGGAAAAGAAGTATCCGTCGGCGGAGAAATAAATGTATCAATCGTCTGCCCTTGAAGCTCAGCCAGATCAAACGGCCGCATCCGCTGAACAATCAATTTAATACCAAAATTAACCGAAAGTAGCGTTAAAATTAAGGCAATGCCCATGGCGATCCCTATGCGTCTGTCCTTTTTATAGAAAATTAGAAAATACAAAGCTAAAACGATCCATAAAGCACCGCCGTCACCTATATGGGTAATAACAGCCATAATATAATCTAAAATAGGATGGCGAATGGTCTGCAAAGCCTCTAATATCTGAAAATCTATGTTTGTAATCCACTGAGTCATAAATTCACCTATTAAAATGATAAAATATCTTTAAAGTTAATTGATATATTCTCGCATGAAATTTTATATGCTTTTATTATCCCCTATGTCAAAAGTAAGGAGCTTTTGCAATGACAACAGGACTAAATATAGCAGATCTAGTTAAAGATTGTATGAATAGTATTAAGGATGAAATGCGCAATATGAAGCACGCTAACATTATTATTGCGGGAAAATCAGGGGTGGGGAAGTCAACCCTTATAAATGCTGTGTTTCGCGAGCCGATGGCACAAACGGGAGTAGGACGACCGGTCACCCAACACATTAATTTGCTTGAGCGGGAAGATATGCCCCTAAGGATCTATGACACCTGGGGTCTTGACTTGGACGAAACCAGCCGTATCCAATTGAAAAAAGATATAAAAAAAATCATATCTGATCGTTTAGCAATGGGAGACCCCGACCACTATATCCATGCGATTTGGTATGTCATTAATACAATGAGTAATCGCTTTGAAGAAGAAGAGATTAACTTTATTCGCGATTTAGCAGAAGCGGAGCGGTCAGTGGCACCCGTGCCTATCATACTCGTTCTCTCTCAGAGTCTAAGCGAGGAACAGACCCAACTTCTAATGCATGCCATTCTATCTGAACAATTGCCCATCTATGATATCATCCCTGTCCTAGCAGCAGACTATCCTTTACAGGATGAACTTGTTCTAAAGAGTTTTGGTCTGGATCATTTGATTCAAACAACCTATAAGTTGTTGCCTGAGGCGGCAGGACAGGCATTTATCAATGCCCAAAAAATCGACTGGACGTTAAAACGAGAACAGGCACGAAAAGTTATAACAGCGACAGCAGCCGCTGTATTTGGCATCGGTGCAGCTCCGATTCCGGGAGCTGATGCCCCCTTAATGATTGCAGCCCAAACCACAATGTTAGCCAAAATTACCGTTTCTTATGGGTTGGCAGTGGACAAAGCCACGATGTCAACTGTATTGTCATCTGTTCTGGGCACGAGTGCTGCAACTTTAGTAGGTCGAACAGTTGCTGGTAGTTTGTTAAAAGTTGTCCCCATAGGAGGAGCCATTGTCGGCGGTGCAATTAGTGGCGTCACAGGAGCGACATTGACTTACGCACTGGGTGAAACTTATATACGTGTTTTAGAAGGAATCCTTAGTGGAGAATGGACACAGGAAAATCTAAAAGGCAAAAGCGGACGGCGTCGCATCGGTAAGCTTTTTAAAGACACTTTAAAATCTGTAAAAAAACAAAAAGGTGCAACAGCGCGTCAAAATAATAATCGAAAATTCAAACACATCCCACAACCGATACCAATTCCTCAACAAGGACAACCCATGCCTCACGGTCAGTCCAATATTCAATGGCATCAACCGCCTCAAGAAACTCCCAATGATCTGGGACAACGAACGACCCAAGGATTTCCTAACTTCCAAGAACAGCAACCGCCATCTAAACAGCCACCCTCGACTGATTCAGAATCACCACCTATACAGCCCCATTCCCTTGATCCACCTTGTGATTAAAATGCATTGTAAACATTTGTAATCAATCAGGAAAACTAATTAAGGCTCAGATCTATCATATGATCTGAGCTCTTTCATTATATGTCGTCTGTCGTTTTTTCTTAATACTAGTTATTTACATGATTGCGACTTATTTTTCAAAAATAACTAATATCAGCCAACTGCTTATTATCTAATATGTAGCGTCTATGTAGCTTCCTTTATCAGCTTGGTTACTTTACAAATATTGAAACTGATGCTTTAAAATCAGCGATCTCTAAATCCACATCTATAATATCAATGGTAATGTTCCCTTACTTCTCCACAACTACTATATAATTTTGCAATGCCTCTAGAAAACTGACATCGAGGGGACGACACAGAAAAACTGCACCGTCCCTTTGGTGAAACATTGTTGCCTCTGGGGTCTCTGCCAGTCACCATCACATCATTGTTTTTAACCCAGCATCGATGTCTTATAGACTACGTATTGATACGTAATATTTACTTGGTAATCTATTGTTACTGGAAGCAAGGACCTCCATGATTATCCCTACGCTCTATAGTTACAATATAAATCCTATTTATTGTAGGCCAAGCAACTTAATAATAAAGTTTTTTTCATATAAATAAAACTTTGATCTTAATTTTTAATAAATGTATAACGTGGTATTTGTTCTAAAAAAGTGAAAGGGAGTCCGCTCTCGGATCAGACTCCCTTTAGCAATGTTAGTTCTACACTCGTTTATTGGTCTTCTCTATGAGTACGTTTTTTGTAGAATGCAATACATATAAAAGCGGCTATGAGTGCCAAGAGTGCTGCTCCTGTGTATAGGCTATCTTCGCCGGTACGAGGAAGCCACTGATGTTTTTTCAGGTTAACAGTGTGCGTAACTGAAGCCGGCGGCACTGGATTACCATTGGGATCTTTACCTGTTACGGTCACAGCATTCTTTACTACGCCGCGATCCACATCTGCCTGAGTTACATCGTAGGTGTATGTATAGGTCCACGTCTCGCCCACTTGCAGTTTATTGTCACTGTTAATGGACTCG